>JAPOYE010000106.1:1806-9369 GCA_026706695.1 Candidatus Dadabacteria bacterium
GGAATCATCCTGCATATCTACATGTATCCTAGAGTGGAGCAGCTTGTCGAGAGGATAACAGATTCAGTCCAAGGGGCGTGATCACTCAAAAAAGCGCCTTATCTCCATCTGGGTCTCCTCGAGGGAACCGGAAGCTTCTATTACCTTGAGCCTTGGGGTCCCTTTTTCAATCAGCCGTCTGTAACCCTCATCCACTCGGCTGTGGAACTCAACCGGTTCCTCGTCCATCTTGTTTCTCTCCTTACCGCGGTCCCTGAGCCTCAGGAGCGCCTGCTCAACCGGTATCGAAAGAAAAAACGTGACGTCGGGCTCAACACCGAGACTTGATGCCACAGCCATGCGGAGAACCAGGTCAGGGTCAAGCTCCCTTCCCGAGCCCTGGTAAGCAAGGGTCGAATCGTAGTACCTGTCGCAAATGACCGTGTAACCGTCTTTTAGTTTCGGCAGTATGAGCTCCCTTACGTGCTGGGCCCTGTCCGCGCAGAAAAGACAAAGTTCGGCGTAGGGCTCAATATCGATATCCCTCCGGTCGAGAATCTCGTTTCTTATCGCCTCGCCGAGCTTGCCCTCGCCCGGTTCCTTTGTAAAAAACACCTTGGTCCCCTTGCTGGAGAGGTAATCGGCTAGAAGCCTCGCCTGGGTCGATTTGCCGCTTCCGTCTATTCCCTCGAATGTGATAAATCTGCTCACACTGCGCCTCCCGGGGTTTTGTCCTGACCTCGAGACAAAAGTCCCGTCATCTTCCTGAGGTTCTTGATTTCCCCAGGGTTCAGGTCACGCCACTCCCCCTTGCCAAGCTCGCCGAGACGTACGTTACCACACGAAATTCTCTTAAGCCTGGCAACTCGAAGGCCAAAGGCCTCGAAGTACTTTTTCACAAGGTGTTTTCTCCCCTCGTGAAATGAAATGCTTGCCCGCGCGCGCCCAGGGGACACTTGAAGAACACTCACTGAATCCGGCTTCGTAAACCGTTTTTCAATTTCCACTCCTCCACCAAGTACCGCTTCGAGATCATCCGGCACATCCCCCGAAACCTCGGCTAGATAAGTTTTTACCACCTTGTACCTGGGGTGATGTATTCTGTTTGCAAGTTCCCCGTCGTTTGTGAGAATCAGAAGTCCCTCAGAGTCGTAGTCAAGCCTGCCAACGGGATAAACCCTCTGCTCTATGCCTCCCAGGAAGGACGTTATCGTTTTCTTTCCATCTTCCATGGACCTGAGGGAAGTGAGGTAAAAGGGAGGCTTGTTAAGCATCACGTATCTTTTCCTTTCCTTGCGCACGGGTTTTCCATCAAGCGCTACCATGTCGGCAGTCTCGTCCACCACGGAACCGAGAGTACGAACAACCTCCCCGTTTACAGTTATCCGTCCCGCCTTTATAAGGTTATCCGCTTTTCTTCTTGACGTTACTCCGCACTCGGAGAGAAATCTGTTAAGCCTCATTTAATCAGACCGGCAATCTCTAAATTTAATTTTTTGTGAACGTGTTTTTCTTTACGCATTTCTAATATACACCACAAAGGCGGACATTCACGCTCGTACCAGTTTGCCCTCTTGGAACCCCGTAGCTGACAAGGACCGCAATTTACGAATTTTCGGGGTGCCCAACGCTGGAAGTTTTTTTCTCTTACTTTTCCGGAAAGAGTCCCGGCAACCAGCGGGATGCAAGTTCGGCCGGAAAGGCAAGTCGCAACGGAGCACGGGTACTCCGTGAAGCCAGAATTCCACGTTTCAGCAGAACAGACGTGATGCGACGGGCATGGCGGGGACTTGAGCCGAGAAGGCGAGTGACTTCTCCTCTTGGAATCTCCCCGCGATAAAGAACATTTCTCATAATAATTCTGGATTGAGGAGGGAGTTCGCCGGCGTGGATTTCCTCTTCGGTCCAGAGCAGAATTCTGCTTAGCAGACGATCCGGCATCATGAGCCTCTCCATGAAATCCACCTGGTCAATGCAGATAGTCAAGAAAAAACGCGTGAACTCCGCCAAGGCCTCCTCGCTCAGAGGACCCCGGCCGTCGAGATCATTGCGACGTCCCATTTCGCATGCCATCAGACGGCTCTTATACGACCCCTCCTCCCGTGCCAGCCCTCTTGAGACCGACCATATCCTGACCGCATTCAAGGCTTCCGATAACATGGCATCGGACATGAGACGGGCAACGCGCCCGTTTCCGTCCAGGAAAGGATGTATCCAAAGCAGTCTGTGGTGAGCCGCCGCGGAAGCCAAGATAGTGTCGGTTTTGCCGAGGCTTCCGTAGACACTTTCAAACCGCTTCATAAAACGGGGCACTGCCCCGGGACTTAAGGGAACATGGCGGCCTACGCGGACATCGCGACTGCGCAGTTCGCCAGGAACAACACTGACAACTTCTCCAGTATCCGGATTTTCCACCTGGAGCAGTTCATGGGGAAGCAATTCCCCGAACCGGTAGTGGATTTCCTGCAGACTGGCAACAGCGGTCGCGCCGCACTTGAGGCCTCCTTCGTCAATCCATTTCTGAACAGCTATATGGGCTCTTGCCTCAAGCTGCAGATTGCGCTTCTTCGTGTCGGCGCTGTAGTCCTCCTTCATGGCCCTTTCAATATCGACCGGATGAGTTTCATGGCCTTCGATAAGGTTGCTGTAATAGCAGTTCATCACCCTTACGAGACCGGAAAGAGACTCAAGTACGCCCTCGGGCAGGCCGTGACCGAGACCGGCGACGCATTGCGCAAGTTCAACCGCCAGGTCAGTCAGTTCACCGTGGTGTCTTGAAGTCCTGCCTATCAGAAGCGGTTCCATCAGTGAAACCACTTCCCCCCGATCTTCCGGGTCATGTGATCCGGCCGGTTCTTTGTCCGGTCCAATATTATCCATTATATAAATAATATCATAAAGTTAGATTGAATTAAAATCTTTTTTCAGTGTTTATTCTGTCCGCTTTTATATCCGCCATAATGTTACTCGCAACGCAGTTTCAGACGTCAAAAAAAGGCACACATTCGTGCCCGTAACGGCTTGTTCTTTCGCTCCCGGCATAGACCAGAACTGATTTCCTGTTGTCGGGATTGAGCCTTCTATAGAAATCAAGACCCTTGAACAACCCGGCGCCGAGGGTGCGGGTCGACTTTATCTCATAGGAAATCACGTCGGCGCCTTCCGGCTCCAGAAGATCGACTTCGTTCCCGGTGTTGTCCCTGAAGAAATACAGAGATGGGGACTCAACGTTGTTAAGTTTCCTCTTGACCTTTTCCATTACGACCAGATTTTCAAAAAGCGCACCTCTGAGTGGATGTGATTTCACGTGCTCAACAGTTTTTATTCCGAGCAGATAGGAGGCAAGGCCCACGTCGCAGAAGTAAAGCTTCGGCGTTTTCACTATCCGCTTTCTGAAATTTCTGTAATGGGGAGGGAGAAGGTAGATGATGTAGCTTGCCTCAAGAACCGAAATCCACGCGTCCACAGTCTTGGCGTCAACACCTATGTCGTTAGCCATACGCGCCCTGTTAAGCATCTGTCCGACATTTGACGGGCAGAGTCTCAGGAAACTTTCAAACTGTCTCAGGTTCCTGATCTCCCTAATGTCTCTCAGGTCTCTTTTAATGTAGGTATCCGTGTAAAATGAAAGGGCTTCTGAGGGATTGAGCTCTCTGTCAATAATCGCCGGATAGAATCCCCTGTAGATCAGATTTTCGTACGAAGACTTTTCCCCCAGTTCCTCAAGCGAGAAGGGAAGCAGGTTTACAAGCGCCGTCCTTCCGGCAAGCGACTGGGAGACCATATCCGTTAGACTGAACTGATGGCTTCCGGTCAGAATGAACTGTCCCGTCCGGACGCTGCGGTCCACTATGCCCTGAATATAAGAAACCAGATCGGGAACATGCTGGACCTCGTCTATAATCGTTGTTTCCGATTGTGCGAGGAATCCTCTCGGGTCTTTCCGGGCATGCTCCCGCACATCGGGGTCTTCCAGGTTGAGATAAAGGTGCTCCGGAAAACATTTCACCGACACGGTCGTCTTGCCTGACTGGCGAGGCCCCGTAATCGTGACGACGGGATACTGCGCGGCGAGACTCAGAAGTTTCGTTTCTATTGTCCGTCTTATCATGTTTTACAATTATGGAATATAATTCCTAATTTGTAAAGTTTTTCCGCAGACGCAAACCTCAGAACCCGATAATCCTCTTGTGCAAAACCTAGCTTTGGTTACAATTCAATTTCGCAAATCTGATATATTGGAGGTAGCAATGAAAAATTTCTCAGTTTTGGTTTATGCTTCGCTTTTCCTGATAGTCGGCTGTGGGGGGGGGCAGTGAGAGTCCGAATTTGGGTGGACTCACGCCTGATGATATTGACTGCGTAAACAACCCTGACTTTAACCACGTTGAACCTCTCCCCTCTGGAGCCCATCCAGATGAATTCATAACAGAAGAAGGAACATTCCTGCGTTGTGAAGATGAAGATATAAAGTACAATGCGGACGGAACTGTATCCGGCACATGGACAGGCAATACCAATGACGAGACTTACACGATCCTTCGGATTGCCGAGGAAGCATGCGGCCTAAGCACTGAAAACTTGCCCAATTACGTCGGCGACTGGGTAGTAACTGATGTTACAACCGGAGACCTGGAATACTATGATTTATGTCTCCGCTTTGACCTGATCCCAGGCATGATCTTCTGCCAGCAGCTGAGCGGCGAAGACCAGGAAACCGTCAGGCAAATCCAGTACGGACAAGTAGTAAACACATTTGTAGTCGCCGCTGAGGAGTGCGCCTTACAGGAAGAATAGGGTGCTGCAAAAGTAGCCGTGACAGCCCACCAGACGCAATCAGAGTTTCGGGCAAGTTTTCCTTCCTCAAAAACTTCAGCGGTTCATCCGGTTATCAATCAGGTTGTCAACTACAGATGGGTCGGCAAGAGTTGAAGTATCGCCAAGGTCGGAGTACTCGTTGGCGGCGATGCGGCGCAGAATCCGGCGCATGATCTTGCCAGAGCGGGTTTTCGGAAGCCCTGGAGCCCACTGTATAAGATCGGGAGAGGCGATCGGCCCTATTTCCTTTCTCACCCACTTAACTAGCTCGCCGCGAAGTTCTTCTGAAGGCTCCGAATCGGCGTTAAGTGTCACGTACGCATAGATGCCCTGACCCTTTATCTCGTGCGGATAGCCTACCACCGCCGCCTCGGCGACGCTTCCGTGCGACACCAAAGCGCTCTCCACCTCGGCTGTGCCCATCCGGTGACCGGATACGTTTATAACGTCATCGACACGCCCGGTAATCCAGTAATAACCGTCTTCGTCGCGACGGCAGCCGTCGCCGGTAAAATACTTGCCTAGATAGGCGGCAAAGTAAGTTTCGACGAAACGGTCGTGATCGCCGTAAACCGTGCGCGCCTGTCCCGGCCATGAATCCACTATACAGAGATTTCCCTCGGCCGCGCCTTCCAGGACATTGCCGTCGTCAGAAACCAGTTCCGGGCGCACCCCGAAAAACGGCAGTGTGGCTGAACCCGGCTTTAGGTCCGTTACACCGGGAAGCGGGGTTATCAGGACACCCCCGGTCTCGGTCTGCCACCAAGTGTCCACTATGGGACACCGGCCGTCGCCGACCACTTCGTAGTACCACATCCAGGCTTCGGGATTGATTGGTTCTCCCACGGTGCCAAGAACGCGAAGCGAGGCGCGGGAGGTTTCCTTGACCGGCCCGTCTCCCTCGCGCATAAGCGCCCGGATAGCCGTGGGGGCCGTGTAGAAAATACTGATGTTGTGCTTGTCGCAAACTCTCCAGAAACGTGACATGTCCGGATAACCCGGAACCCCTTCAAACATCACAGTGGTGGCGCCGTTTGCAAGCGGTCCATAGACGATGTAGCTGTGGCCGGTGACCCAGCCGACGTCAGCCGTACACCAATAGACCTCTCCTTCGTGGTAATCGAACACGTACTGGTGAGTTATCGAAGCGTAAACAAGATAACCGCCGGTTGTGTGCAAAACCCCCTTGGGCTTTCCGGTCGAACCCGAGGTGTAGAGAATGAAAAGCGGGTCCTCAGCGCCCATTTCCTCGGCCGCACAGTCATCGGAAACCTCCGCCGCGGCCTCATGATACCAGACGTCCCGCTCACCATCCCAGGGAACGTCCGCTCCAGTACGGCGCACTACCAGCACCTTTTTTACGATCGAGTCCACGGCGGCGTCCTCAAGGGCCTTGTCCGTGTTTACCTTAAGAGGCACCCTGCGAGCGCCGCGAAGTCCCTCGTCCGCCGTAATGACTATCTCCGATTCACAGTCAGAGATCCTCCCCGCAAGCGCCTGCGGTGAGAAACCTCCGAACACTACCGAATGAATGGCGCCGATACGCGCGCACGCAAGCATGGCGAAGGCAGCCTCGGGAATCATCGGCATGTATATGGTTACCCTGTCGCCCTTGCGGGCACCGAGAGACTTAAGCACGTTAGCCATGCGGCAGACTTCGCTCTTAAGTTCCGCGTAAGTGAACTTCCTGTCTTCGGCGGGGTCGTCCCCCTCCCATATGATTGCGATCTTGTCGGGAGTTTTCTCCGCGTGGCGGTCGACGCAGTTTGCCGACACGTTAAGGGTCCCGTCGTAGAACCACCTGATTGACACTTCCCCAGGACCGTAGCTTGTGTCCTTCACCTTGGTATAGGGCCTGATCCAGTCAATCCGCTTGCCGTGGGCCCCCCAGAATCCCTCCGGGTCCCTGACTGACTGACGATACATCCAGTTATATTCGTCCCTGTTTATCAGGGCTCCTTCGGTAACAGCTTCTGAGGGTGGAAAAACTTTCGGTTTTGACATGAATTTCCTCCTGACTAATAAACTTCCATTGTGATTATCCCGAGTTTTAAAACCGCCGTGCTTGTACGGAAATTCCAAGGGACAAAACAGCCGAATCTTGGGGAACCGTAGAGGTAGTCATTTAATATTTAAGGGCTTTATATATCAAGCAGTTACGCTCGATCCTAGGCTTCAAGATGCTGAGTCGTATTGTAACTCCTGTGCTTTGAATTGACAATGTCTGAACTAATTTATTCAAAATTCGGTCAATTCAATTGACTCCTTACACACTCCTTGCAGATGCCTTGACGGTCGTGGGGCAAGCATTTAAATTAGCACCAACCGACCATTTCGAAGGAAATCAAGACATGTCTTGGCAAAGAATAAGCAGGTTCACTCTCTGTCTCTTGCTCCTGTCCGCAACAGCATGCGGACAAGGCCCAGACGGTAACCCGGACGGTACCATCTCAAGCATGGCCCCCGCTGACACGGACGACCGCCCGCTCGAGGGGGCAGTCGTCATCAACGATGTGGCCAGAACCGTCGCACTCGAGGAAAGCGATGCGTATGAACTCGAAATAGACGGCGAGCATGCGCCGGTCATCGAAAACGACACGCTGACCCTCACGGTATCGTACAGCGGCGGTTGTGAAACACACGATTTCACCCTCGTCACGGACGGCAGCTTCATGGGATCAGATCCCGTCCATCTCGTCGTCACCCTGACACATGACGACAACGATGACACGTGCGAGGCGTACCCGAAAGATCACTATTCTTTTG
>JAPOYE010000107.1 GCA_026706695.1 Candidatus Dadabacteria bacterium
CACATAAAACTGCCTTCAATCTTCCAAATCCACTTCAAAGAGTGAAAAAGCCGTGATAAGCGTCCCCGCAGTTATTGACAATATGCGATAATTAAAGACAATATCAGGTTTTTGAGCACGTAGCTCAGTGGCAGAGCACTTGCTTGACGTGCAAGGGGTCGCAGGTTCGAGCCCTGCCGTGCTCACCATGTGTTTCAGAGGACGAATCAGTTGGACATAGAGATAAATATTGACGGGAAGCAAGGCAGGTTTTCCTCGGGAACGACCGTCGGGGAAGTGCTCGCAGAACTTGAAGGAGACAAGCGTACCGTGGGGGCCGTCGTAGACGGTCAGATAGTTGATTTCTGGCACCGCCTTGAGGGCGACTGCGACCTTCTGCCCGTAAAAAGCAATACAGACTCCTCTCTGGGGCTCCTCAGGCACACTACGGCCCACGTTCTCGCTGAAGCCGTCCAGTCTCTTTTCCCCGAGGCGCGGGTCACCATAGGTCCCGTGATAGAGAACGGGTTTTACTACGATTTTGATTTTGAAAGGGGCTTTACTCCCGAGGACCTTGAGAACATTGAATTGAAGATGCTTGAGGTAATAAAGAAGAACCGGCCTCTGGTCAGGAAAACGGTCACGAGGGAGGAGGCTGTAGCCACTTTCTCCGGGATAAAGGAGAACTACAAGGTGGAGATAATAAACGACCTTCCCGAAGGGGAGGAGATAACCATATACGATCAGACAGACTGGTATGATCTCTGCAGGGGACCCCATCTTCCCTCAACGGGACTCATAAAGGCCTTTAAGCTCACGAGTTCCGCGGGGGCTTACTGGAGGGGCAACGAGAACAACCCGATGCTTCAGAGAATTTACGGAACGGCATTCTGGAACAAAAAGGATCTGCGCAAGCATCTGCGCGACCTTGAGGAGGCAAAAAAAAGGGACCACCGCAAGCTTGGAAGGGAGCTTGATCTCTTCAGCGTTAATGACGAGATAGGTCCCGGCCTCATTCTCTGGCATCCGAGGGGGGCGAAGGTAAGAAGCGTGATAGAGGATTTCTGGAAAAAGGAGCATGTCTCTCGGGACTACGAGTTGCTCTACACCCCGCACATGGCCAAGCTTGACCTCTGGCGCACAAGCGGTCACGTGGACTTCTACTCGCAGAACATGTTCTCGTGCATGGAGGTTGAGAGCTCCGATTACCAGGTGAAGCCCATGAACTGCCCTTTCCACATACTGGTGTACAAATCAAAGACGAGAAGCTACAGGGACCTGCCGATCAGGTGGGCGGAGATAGGAACCGTGTACCGCTACGAGCGCTCGGGGGTTCTTCACGGCCTCCTCAGGGTGAGGGGCTTTTCCCAGGACGACGCACACATATTCTGCCGACCCGACCAGATACGCGAGGAAGTCTCCGAGGTGCTTCACCTCACTCTGGATTTTCTCAGAACTTTTGGGTTTGATAATTACGAGATTTTTCTTTCGACACGCCCGGAGAAATTCGTGGGAAGCGAAGAGAACTGGGAGAGGTCAATAGAGGCCATCGAGCAGGCTCTCTCGGACGTCGGGCTTCCCTACGGAGTGGACAGCGGTGGCGGAGCTTTTTACGGTCCCAAGATAGATCTCAAGATAAAGGACGTGATAGGCAGGGCTTGGCAGTGCTCAACTATTCAAGTAGATTTCAACCTGCCCGAGCGGTTTAGTATGGAGTTTGTGGGTGAGGATAACGCTAGACATACCCCGATAATGATACACAGGGCCATATTCGGTTCGATCGAGCGGTTCTTCGGAATCCTGATAGAACATTACGGGGGAGCGTTTCCGCTCTGGCTCAGCCCCGAGCAGGTGAGGGTGGCGTCCGTGGGACAGAGCCAGGCCGAGTACTGCGAGGAAGTCTGCGCCGAGCTTCGCTGCCGGGGAATCAGGGTCACAAGCGATTTGCGAAACGAGAAGCTAGGATATAAGGTTAGGGAAGCACAGGTAATGAAAATTCCCTATCTGCTGGTTGTAGGAGACAGGGAGGTTGAAACGGGAACGGTTGCTCCCAGAAAATACGGCGGGGACGCCATGGAGGCGTTGCCGGTGGATGATTTTATCGAAATCGTCGCCCGGGAGAACGATCCCTACAGCTGGATGGAGGTAAAGGCATAGCTAGAAGGAGAAGTAATAATTCCAGGACCCGCGTTCCTGAGACTCGCGTTAACAGGAGGATTACCGCAAAGGAGGTCAGGCTCATAGATGTCGAGGGTGAGCAGTTGGGAGTCGTAAGCATTGAAGATGCCTTGCGGATTTCGGAGGAAAAGGGAGTCGATGTGGTCGAGGTCGCGTCAAACGCTACCCCGCCCGTGTGCAGGCTCATGGACTACGGGAAGTTCAAGTATGAGCTTAGAAAGCAGCGGAGCGCGAAAAAACAGAAAGATCAGACCGTAAAGGAGATAAAATTTCGACCCAACATAGGAGAGCACGACCTGGAAGTCAAGGTAAACCGGATGAAAAGCTTTCTTGAAGCGGGTCACAAGACAAGGATGAGGATATTTTTCAGGGGCAGGGAGATAGTTCATCCGGAACTCGGTCGCGAGCTTGCCAATGAGGTTCGCGAGAAACTGTCCGATGTGGCCTCGGTGGACATGGAGCCCAAAATAGAGGGCAAGAACCTGATAATGATTCTTGTGCCGACAAAAAAACAGTGAGGGATTTACCAGATGCCTAAGATGAAAACGAACCGCAGCGCGGCCAAGAGGTTTTCCGTTACGGGGGGCGGGAAAATAAGAAGAAACAAGGGTGGCAAAAGCCACATAAACGTAAAGAAAAGCTCAAAGAGGATGCGGAGACTGCTCGAGCCGGATTTCATCGAAGGTTCCGCCGCCAGGAAGATCAAGACCTACGTTCCTTACCTGTGAGCTGATAGAGACGGAGAATACCGATGCGCATAAAAAGAGGAGTCACTTCCAGAAGACGGAAAAAAAGAGTTCTTAAGCTCGCTAAGGGTTACTGGGGCAGAAGAAAAAACAATTTCAGAAGGGCGAAGGAAACCATACTCAGGGCGCTTGCCTATTCCTACAGGGACCGGCGCCGCAGAAAAAGGGATTTCAGGGCGCTTTGGATCATGAGGATAAATGCGGGGGTGAGGCCCTTCGGCTTTTCCTACAGCAGGTTCATTGACGCGCTCAAGAAATCGGGGGTCGAGCTTGACCGTAAAAGCCTCTCTGAGCTTGCCGTGAGAAACCCGGAGAGCTTCAAGGCCGTGGTAGAGTTTGCGACCTCCAAAAAAGGCTGATTTGCGCCCCGACCGGGGCCTGTTTCATTTTCTGACTAAAATGAATTTATCCCGCGATCGTGCGGGTCGCCCTCAAGCGGGCATCCTTCGCAGTTGGCTGTTTTCCGACAGTGAAGTTTTCCCGTCTTCACTATGAGCGCGTGGTATTCTCCGAAAACTTCAGTATCTGCGGCAAGGCTTTCGGCGAAAAGTTTCTGTATGCTTGTGTAACTTGCTCCCTCGGGAATCAGGCGGTGGCGGCGGAGGATCCTTCGGGAGTAGTTATCAACCACAAACACGGGCTTCCCAAGCGCGTATAGCAGTATTGAGTCAGCCGTTTCTTCGCCGATGCCGTTTACGGAGAGAAGTTTTTTCCTCAATATGTCCGTATCTTCCGTGAGCATGTTCTCCATCGCTCCCGCGTAATCGGCGAACAGGAAGTCGATGAAGTTCTTAAGTCTTCTGGCCTTGAGATTGTGATATCCGCAGGGGCGGATCAGCAAGGCGAGTTGCTTGTGCGATACGGCTCTGAGCTTCCCGGCTGAGAGCATGGAGCACCCTCGGAGTCTTTCTATGGCTTTTTCCGCGTTTTTCCATGAGGTGTTCTGTGTGAGTATGGCTCCCGTGGCGCACTCAAGCCTTGTCCGCGCGGGCCACCAGTTCTGCGGGCCGTGTTTTCTGTAAAGAGCGGAGTAAAAGTTCCGTATTCTTTTGGTGCTGCCGGTCACGCTCGATATCCGGAAAAGTTTTTTTCTTGTGGAAATCATGGAAAATATAACTGTGCGTGACTGTAATGGCAGGGAGGTTGATCAAAGGGTCAACAGCCTGAAAAACGGATGAGAATGAATTTTCTTTCTACGTTGCTTCTTGCGGTTGTTCTTTTAGCCTCTTGCGAAGGCGATCTCCCGCCTCCTCATCCTCCACCGGGGTATGAAAACCCCGCTGTTGAGGAAAGGCCTGTTCTTAAAAGACGGCTGGCCCTGTTCCTGGTGGATTTTCCCGACAACCGGCGAACGTTTCCCGCCGCGCGGGATATCGAGGAAGATCTGGAAGAAGGCGTAGTCAGGGAATATTTTAACGATATGTCGTACGGCCAGTTCACGTACGAGATTGATTCGTTCGGTCCTTTTACTCATCAAGACGACTTCACGTCGCTGTATCCCGGCCACCCTGAGAAAGTCCTTTCCGTCGGTACAGTCGACATTCCCGGTTTTGATGCTGACAGATACGACATATTCATAATAGTGACCCTCTCTGACTACGAATTTGAAGCCGCGGTTACGATACCCCCGGATTACACGGAATTCCGGGTAAACGGCGAAGTGGTTAACAGCCGGAAGTATGTAGTTGTAAATCCTCTTTTTGCGGGATGCCGCAAGAGAGATTGCGGCGGGGGCAAATCTCCTGAAGACAATTTCCGGGAGAAGGACCTCAGAGGCAGCGGCAGTCCGTTCAACATGTTTCGCAGTCCGTTCACCGTGTTTCAAAGAATATTCATTCATGAATTTATACACGGTCTCGGAATCTGGGCACATGCGAACTCAAGAACCAATGGTTCCAGATTCGATTACGAGGCGGAGGTTCCAGACAACCGGGGGAATCTGGATTACGACTATGGAAACTTTTATGACATAATGGGGCGTCCTGACTACGGATACAACCTTAATGTCGGCTATCGCGACTGGCTGGGATGGTTAGAACCTCCTCGCAAGACCGTCATCAAAGACTATGGATGTTTTACCGCCACCGTAAATCCCATTAACTCCGCGGATAAAACTGTGGCGGTTGAGATAGTTGTCCCGGAAAAAGAGAACAGGTACTACCTGGAGGTAAGGGACTTCATGGATAAATGGGATGATCGTCGCGGCCATAATACCCCTGAAAGCGAAAAGATCATGGCGGACAACAGGCAGGGCATAATGGTCAACAAAAAAGCTGCCGAGCCGGATAGGGGGTTCGTCACTTCTACATATCTTCTGGATATGAGCCCGTCTCCTCATCGCACCGAAGATGGTTATGAAGGCGAGCCGGATATCCGGGACGTGGTTCTTAAGCCGGGCGGGGAATACGACGCTCCGGATTTAAGATTGTGGGACGTAATGCCGGCGGGCGGCAATTCTTTCAGCGTCAAGATCATGATCAGGCATCCGGACGATGAACCGCATGAAAGCTGCGTGGGTTACTGATTGGGACCGGCAGGGGAATCCTCCCCGACTGATTCCCGAAGCGGATTGTCTATTCCTCAGGATGCGTCTGCGTCGTGTCCGCGGTTAACGCGGGAGACGATCATGAAAAAGGCGGCCGAAAGGGCGTATCCTGCCGCCCACCTGGCTCCTGTTCCGAAACCGAGAGAGTAGAGATTTCCTTCAACCGAGATCTCTCCCGCGTGTATGAAGCCAAAAAATGCCATCACGGCTCCCGCCCCCATCCATGCCGCCGCCTGGGTGAGCCTTCGTTCGACGAGGCAGACGGCTGCTGCGGCCCAGACCACCGACGAAAGCATGAATCCCTGGGAAAGCGCTACCAGTCCGGGCAGCTGAAGACCCGAGAAGACAAACGCATTGAGGTTCTCAAACGCGCTTGTGGCCACCGAACCGTCCGAAATAGCGGTCCCCACGGCCGAAACGGTCTGGGAAACCACCACGGTTCCCCATGCCGCAAGCGCGGGTATCAGTCCCAGGGCCACGGCCGGGGCGTGGGAGCGGGGAGTGGTCTGAAACGCCTGGGATGTCATCACGAGACCTATCCATACAAGTATTACTCCGGCCGCCTCAAGCGGCACCAGTGCCGAGACCAGGGAACCCAGGCCAACAAGCGACACTGCGGCGAAGAAAATTCCGTTTATTGCCGAGTATCCCCCTCTCGCTCCCATCTCCTTCCATCCCGGATGTCCTATATATATGGTTGTTGGGAAACACGACCCGAAAAGTGATGCGGCTACGGATCCCGCTCCGTTAACCGCGAGACACGGTCCGGTGGGATAGGAATCTCCCGCGGCCTCGGCGGACTCTATGTTCTGAAGGGATCCGAGGATATTGTAAAGACCCATGGGAAGCACGACCGGAATCAGCACCGAGCGCACGAGGGGATCAGAAAGCCCCGCTACAAGATCCCCCAGGATCGGAACGGGCAGGTAGAGTCCCACGTCGCCAAGAGCTTGGCTCACGGCAGGTCCCGACACCGTCGTTTCCGCTCCGAATCCCGCCGCGAAGAGAAGCCACGCGGTGGATATTCCCAGGACTAGCGCCAGGCCGACTCCAGGAATTCCAAGCGGAAGCCTCGTTCTTGAGAGCAGGGAGAACAGCAGTACTCCCAGAGAGAGCAAGGCGACCAGAGGATGGGCGAAGCATCTTGCGGCGAAGTCCATGCAGAGAAACGCTACGGCTATTCCGGCAAGGGAAGTGAGCAGCGCGGCGCGCGGAGTTGCCTTTCTGATTCTCTCTGCTACCAGGGATCCTGCGAGTTCAATGATTCCGGATAGAAAGCAAGCCGCGACCCCGACGCGCCAGGCCACAAGCGCGGCTTCCTGAGGCGGGACTCCCCGGCTTTCGGCCGCTAGTTTCGCCGGGACCATTACCAGAAAGATGAAGGCGAACAGGGAAATCGTGTTTACCCCGTAGGGAAGTGCCGTTACGTCTTTTCTTCCGGTGGCTGCCGAGAGTCGTTGTGCGAGCCAGGCGTAGTAGAGGTTGCCGATGATGAGCGATATCGCTATGGCCGGGAGGATCGAGGAGACGACAAACTCCCTTTGCAGACCCACAAGACCGGTGAGAAGTATCATGATCAGAACATACTGGACGAGATTGTCCACCATGAGGCCGAAAAAGCCTTCTGCGTCGGAGAATGAAAAAAGAGGCTGTGCCCCCGCGGGGAAAAAGAGGTTTCTCATGTCTTATTCCGGGGTTGCGTGGAACCGCAAAACCAAACGGCGAACCTGCAATCAACTATCGATTATAATGAAAAAGACACCGCAGGCAAAGACCCCCGCGCCTGATTCCTGTGGATGTGCCCGCAGCCGACGATCTTCCCGCCGTGCTTGCAATGGATATCAGCTATAAATCCACCCTTATCATTGCCTGAACGACTGATTCCTCGACCCCCGAGATGCCAAACTTGTTGTGCCAGTACCACCACTCAATACCGACATATACCTGCCCCTGCCGTTTCACCAGACGACCCACATCCAGCAGGAGCTGAGGCTGCATAAGAAAGTTTTGTTTTTCATAGGTGGATGTTTCAGGCTCACCCTCTGAGCCGGCCCAGTCGAAATAGCCATTAAACATCCAGTGCGCTGGCCCCGTTTCGAAGGTCGCATTCCAAACCACTGTCATCTGCCAAGTTGTTCCGGGAAGGTTCGGATTCTCTCTTAAGTAGCCGTTTGTCTGGACGAAATTAAACCCGGGCACATCAAGATCCACCGCGGCGCCAATGAGGTAATTGGTAAGGCCTTCTCCCTTTTCCAAAGTGCCGGACAGAAGCATATCTTCCACCGGCCCTGCGGAAAAAGTTTTACCGCTTATTTTGGAGAAGCTCAGACGGGGTGACCACTCCCCATAGAATGAACTGTTATTTCTCAATGGTCGGATATCCACAAAGGCAAAGTTATCGCCATAGACCCAGCCGTTAATCCATTCCAGAGTGAGGGTTTCCGCTTTCTCGCGTTCCAGTTTGAAGTCCGTGCCATAGAGCAACTGGGCATTGAACGCATTCCAAGTCTGCGCTACTGCCGACGCTGACGATAACAAGACAAGCAAATAGAGGCACACGGTGTAGACAATTATTTTAGGATAATTCATCTTGCGTTCAGCTTCTGGCTTCTGCCCGCCCGGCACACGGCCTGCCAAAACGGCATTGACGATGGTCTGTTCTAAATTTGGTATTCAGACTCCATTTAACCATGTCATTTAATACGGAGTTTATCATAAAGACAATTTTCATGTCATATATCCAGTTGTCCATTACCGGCAACGCTACGGAAGGGGAATTTAGTGCGGTTCCTCGAGGTTGTTTTGACAGTCCACTTTTTTGGATGTTTAATGATTGGATATGATTCACACCCCTTTATACGAAACGCACAAGAGTTTCGGGGCGAAGATGATCGATTTTGCCGGGTGGAAGCTTCCTCTTCAGTTTGAAGGTATAAGACGGGAACACATGGCGGTCAGGACCGCCTGCGGCCTTTTTGACGTAAGCCACATGGGAGAAATAGAGATCAGCGGACCTCAGGCAGAAGATCTCTGCCACAAACTTAACACCAACGACATGGCGGGACTTCGCGACGGCTGGGCCCGGTACGGTCTTTTCTGCTATCCCGACGGCGGAGCGGTTGACGACCTTATAACCTACAGGTTTTCGGCGGAGCATTTCCTTGTGTGCGTGAACGCGTCCAACACCGGGAAGGTCTATCGCTGGATTGGCGATAACTGCGGTGGGCTTGACGTCGATGTAACTGATGCGAGTCCCGCTTACGCGCAGATCGCCGTTCAGGGTCCCGACTCGGTATCCGTAATGGAAAAGACGTTTGGCGAGGAAAGCGTGCGGGATTTCCCGAGGTTTTCTTTCAGGATTCTTGAGGGTGATGCGGCGGGAGTTATAGCGGCCAGGACGGGCTACACGGGTGAAGACGGCTTTGAACTGTTTGTGCCCGCGGGAGACGCGGTCGGGATCTGGGAGAAGCTTTTTGAAAGCGGAAGCGAATTCGGGATTGCTCTTTGCGGTCTGGGAGCGCGCGACACGCTTAGGATGGAAGCCGGATATCCTCTTTACGGAAATGAACTGGATGAGAAAACGACTCCGGTCGAGGCTGGCCTTAATAGATACGTGAAGATGGACAAAGGCGATTTTATAGGCAGAGACGTGCTCTTGGAGCAGGTGGAGAGCGGAGCGGCCAGGGAAACCATCGGTTTTAAGATGCTTGAGAGAGGGATTCCCAGACACGGCTACGGGGTAATGAAGAATGGAAAAAGGATAGGAGAGGTTACAAGCGGCACCATGTCACCGGTTCTTGATATTGGCGTGGGCATTGCTTCGGTTGCCTCGGGTGAAGTTAAGTGCGGAGATGAGATAGGGGTCGAGATCCGGGGAGACGTGAGAAAGGCGGTTTCTTCTGAATTTCCGCTTCATAAAGACGGTATTTCTTAATCAACGAACATGAAGGAGCATTTAGGTTATGAGTGTGCCGAAAGACTTGAAATATACTGAGGAGCATGAGTGGGTGAGATTTGAAGAGGACAGGGCCGTGATCGGGATAACGGATTACGCGCAGGAAGCCTTGGGGGAGATAGTTTTTGTTGAACTGCCGGTTGAAGGGGAAGAACTCGTTCGGGGAGACTCCTTCGGCGCGGCGGAGTCGACAAAGGCGGTTTCTGAGCTTTTCGCTCCGGTCTCGGGGGAAATTGCCGAGGTGAATGATCTTCTCGTGGATTCCCCGGAACTTGTAAACGCCGACCCTTACGGCGACGGGTGGATCGTAAAGATCCATACCGACGAACTTGACCAAAGCGAAGTCGAGGCTCTTCTTGATCCTTCCGGTTACGAAGAACTGATAGAAGACGAGGAAGATGCCTGATATGTCCCGGTGGCATGGATGGAGCAGGGAGCTCCACTTGATTCCTCGGGGAGAGTTGTGATTGCGAAACGAAAACGGCATTTATGAACAAGAGGATTTTTTCTCGGCGAGGCATATAGGTCCCACGCCCGAGGAAGCACGCCAGATGCTTTCGTGCACCGGGGCGGGGAGCCTTGAGGAACTGGTGCGGGAAACCATACCGGCTGACTTGCTTTCAGAGATTGAGATGGCCGTTCCCGCCGCCATGACCGAGAGCTCCTATCTTGACCATATAAGGGGTATCGCGCGCGCGAACACCATATTCAGGTCGTACATAGGCCTGGGTTACTACGACTGCGTGGTCCCGGCAGTCATATCAAGGAACATTCTCGAGAATCCAAGCTGGTATACCCAGTACACTCCTTACCAGGCGGAAATATCACAGGGACGACTTGAAGCCCTCCTTAACTTCCAGACGGTGATTTCAGAACTTACTGAGATGGAACTTTCAAACGCCTCGCTGCTTGATGAAGCAACGGCGGCTGCCGAGGCCATGGCCATGTTTCACAGGCTGAGCGGCGCGAAACGGGAGAAGGCGGACGCCGACGGGTTTTTCGTTTCCCGAAGATGTTTTCCCCAGACCATCGATCTCCTCAGGACCCGGGCCGAGCCCCTGGGAATAAGGGTCGTGGAGGGAGAGGAGGAGAAGGTTTCGCTTGACGGGAGTTTTTTCGGCGCGCTGCTGCAGTATCCGGACGCATTCGGAGAAGTTAGGGATTACTCGGAATTCGTCAAAAGCGCTCACGGCCACGGCATCATGGTCGCGGTCGCGGCCGATCTGATGAGCCTCGTGCTGCTTACCCCTCCCGGGCGCTTCGGAGCCGACGCCGTCGTGGGAACTTCGCAGAGGTTCGGGGTCCCGGTCGGCTACGGCGGTCCTCACGCCGGGTATTTCGCCACGAGAGACGAGTTCAGAAGGCAGGTCCCAGGGAGAATAATCGGGGTGTCTTTAGACAGGGACAGGAACCCCGCCTACAGGATGGCCCTTCAGACCAGAGAACAGCACATAAGGAGAGAGAGGGCCACTTCCAATATATGCACCGCGCAGTCCCTGCTCGCCATAATGTCCTCGATGTATGCGGTTTACCACGGTCCGGCCGGGCTGCGGCGCATTTCCGGGAGGATAAACACGCTTGCGAAGATGCTCGATCTGGGTTTCAGGGAGATGGGTCTTGCCCAGCTGAACGGGGCCTTTTTCGACACCCTTCTCGTAGATCTTTCCCCCTTCGGGGAAGAATCTTTTGAGACGCTTCGCGCGGAGGCCCTCAAAAGGAAGATCAACTTCAGATATCTTCCGGACGGCAAGGTCTGCATATCACTTGACGAAACGGTAACCGAGGAAGATGTAACTGATATACTTTCGCTTTTTTCGGATTCCCTCGAACTTGGCAAAGAGGAATCCGTCACCGTGGACCGCGCGCGCGCCATTGAGTCAGTGCCCGAGAACCTTCTTAGGGAGGGTGATTTTCTTGCCCAGCCCGTGTTTAACCGCTACCACTCGGAAACCCTGATGCTCAGGTACATAAAAAGCCTTGAGGGCCGGGATCTTTCCCTGGCTCATTCCATGATTCCTCTCGGTTCCTGCACCATGAAGCTGAACGGTACGACCGAGATGATGCCCATAAGCTGGGAGGAATTCTCGAGAATCCATCCTTTCGCGCCCCGGGATCAGGCGGCTGGATACGCACGGGTGATCGGTGAACTTGAAAAGTATCTCTGCGAGATAACCGGGCTTCACGCCTGCTCGCTTCAGCCCAACTCAGGAGCCCAGGGAGAGTACGCGGGCCTGATGGTCATACGCAGGTACTTTGAGGAGAGAGGAGAAACCGAAAGGCGCGTGGTACTGATTCCCTCTTCCGCGCACGGAACCAACCCCGCGAGCGCCCGCATGGCGGGTATGGACGTCGTGGTGGTAAAGTGCCGGAAAAACGGGGATGTAGACATAGACGACCTTCAAAAGTGCTGTCGGAAAAACGAGGGGAAAGTTGCTTGCCTGATGATTACATATCCTTCGACTCACGGGGTGTTCGAGCCCGGAATAAGTGAGATATGTGACATAGTTCACTCAAGTGGTGCGCAGGTGTACATGGACGGGGCGAATCTTAACGCGCAGGTAGGCCTCTGTTTTCCTTCCGTATTTGGCGTTGACGTATGCCACATAAACCTGCACAAGACTTTCAGCATCCCCCACGGAGGAGGGGGTCCGGGAATGGGTCCCATATGCGTTGCCCTCCACCTCGCCCCGCATCTCCCCGGACACGCTGTTGTGGAGGGGGTAGGGGGCGAAAAGCCATGTGGAGCGATATCCGCGGCTCCTTGGGGAAGCGCGAGCATATTGCTTATATCCTACGGATACATAAGGCTTCTCGGAAGGGACGGAATGAGCGAGGCATCGCGGTACGCGATACTGAACGCCAATTACCTTAAGACCCGCCTCGGGCAGCACTACGATACTCTCTACGAGGGAGAAAACGGAAGGGTCGCCCATGAATTCATACTCGACCTGCGCGAGCTTGGGAAAAGCGCGGGAATAACCGTGGAAGACGTGGCCAAAAGGCTCATGGATTACGGGTTTCATGCGCCGACTATGTCATGGCCGGTTACGGGAACCTTGATGGTGGAGCCTACGGAGAGCGAATCCATGGAGGAAATGGACAGATTCTGCGACGCAATGATAAAAATACGCGGGGAAATCCAGGATATCATCGACGGCGGGGCGGATCCTTCTGATAACGTACTCACAAATTCTCCCCACACGGTGCTGGATCTTGTGTCTTCCGACTGGGAACATCCCTATTCCCGCCAGCAGGCGTTCTTCCCGCTTCCGTATCTGAGGGCCAACAAGTTCTGGCCGCCGGTATCAAGAATAGACAACGCCTACGGGGACAGAAATCTGGTGTGCACATGCCTTCCCCCCGAAGCTTACGCGGTGGAGGAGTAAATACGGGAAACTTCAGATCTTTATCTCTATGTAGGAGTTTTTCTTAATGTCCTCAAGCCAGGAGGTTATGAACCGCTCAACCTTCTCCATGTAGAGCTGATGCTTTATGCGGCCTCTGTACCGAGAGACCGAGGATTCTCCTTCCTCGCTTCTTTCCAGAACCTTTACTATGTGGTAGCCGCGGGAGCTCTCTACCGGTCCCGCGATGCCGTTCACTTCGGTCTTCTCCACGGCGTCTTCAATCTCGGGAACCAGGTCTCCCTTGACGAAGTATCCCAGCAGTCCGCCGCTTTGCGCCGATGATTCATCCATCGAGTACTTTCTGGCCAGTTCCCCGAAGGGCTCACCAGATTTTGCAAGTTCCAGCACTTCTTCCGCTTTGGAGAGGGCGTTTTCCGTTTCCTTATTGATCAGTATGTGAGCGATCTTAGTCTGCCTTCCGTAAGTGCTGCCTCCTTCTTCGTAGTGTTCTCTGTGGTATTCCTCTATCTCTTCGTCCGTTACCGCTATGCTTCCCTGCGTGACCAGGTCAAGAAGCCTTCTTGAGAGTATCTGGTATTTCCACTGGCGGTAGAAAAGTTCCTCCGTCATATTCTGTTTTTTAAGCTCCTCGGCTATGGCTCCTTCATCGAGGTTAAGTGCTTCCTGCTGGCTCTTTACTATCGCTCTTACCTCTTCGTCGGTTACTGATATCTTCCTCGCGGCCGCTTGCTGATCGAGCAGTATGCGATCTATCATGGCGTCGAGTACTTCACGAACGTTTACTTCCGCCTCAGGATTTACGACTACTTCCTCTAGCTCCTGATTAAGTTCGCTGAGCGTTACTATCCTGTTGTTCACCACGGCCACCACTTTTTCCACGACCGCCGCCTGGGCGGGTATCGCCGTAAAAACCGCAAAAAGCGCTACAACCGCGAACCACCATGGTTTTTTCATATGAAGTCTCCTTGCAAACCGTTTTTTCTCTACTGAATCAACCCCGAAATTATACTATACATGGGCTTGGGCCGGTTTTTCCACTCTTTCCACCGCGCTTATCAGCGCCTCGTACCTGTCCTCGGAGGGAAGGGGAATGCTGAGTTTCTTCTCTCGCCCGCGGGTTTTTCCGTCCGCGAGACTCAAAGTCGCCGTGTTCTCCCCTATTTCAGCTTTTTTTATCAGCCTCTCCCCGAGCGCGATTCTCAGTTCCGCGATGAGAACGAGACGTTTCAGCGGATTGGGCATCGCGCCGAACCTGTCTTCGATTTCCCCTGCGATTTCCCTTGCTTCCCCGCGTTTTCCTGCCGATGATATTTTTTTGTAGTAAAAAAGTCTCTCTGAAACGCTTTGAATATAATGCTCAGGGATGAACGCGTCGTCCCGCGTTTTTATTTCCGGTCTGATTTCACGGACGTGGTCTTCGCCCCTTCTTTTGCCTTCAATCGTATCTCTCAGCAGCTCGAGATAGAACTCAAGTCCTATATCCGCTATGTGTCCTGACTGCTTTTCTCCGAAAAGGGTGCCGGCTCCCCTTATCTGCAGATCGGCCGTGGCGAGCTTGAATCCGCTTCCAAGGTCGGTGAGTCGAGAGAGCACCTCGAGCCTTTTTCTGGCATCTTCAGTAAGAGAGTTTATGGATGGTACGAGAAAATATGCATATGCTTTTCTGTCTGATCTTCCGACACGGCCCTTAAGCTGATAGAGATCCGCTAGGCCCATAGTATGGGCATTGTTCACTATTATCGTGTTGGCTTTTGGTATATCGAGTCCGGATTCCACTATCGCGGTGGTTACGAGCAGGTCTATTTTTCCGTCGGTGAACTGTTCTATGGTTCTTGAGAGCCGCGTTTCGTTCATTCGGCCGTGTGTTACTCCTATTGACAGTTTCGGCATGAGTTTTTGGAGAAGGTTCGCCTTCTCGAATATGTCCTCTATCCTGTTGTGTATGAAAAAAACCGTGCCGTCTCTCGCGGTCTCTTTTTCCGCGGCCTCCTTTATCATTGCGGTGTTGAACTGCTGAATGTACACCTCTACGGGTTGCCGTCCCTCGGGAGGGGTATTTATCACGCTTATGTCTCTTACGTCGGCGAGGGAAAGCTGGAGGGTTCTGGGGATGGGAGTCGCCGATAGCGTCAATACGTCGACGGCGTTTTTCATCGACCTTATGGATTTTTTGTGATTCACTCCGAATTTCTGTTCCTCGTCTATCACGGCTAGTCCAAGGTTTTTCAGCTTTATTCTTTTTCCGAGAAGCTTGTGCGTTCCGATTATGACGTCTAGGGAACCGTCTTCGAGTCTGTTTAGAATCTCTTTTTCTCTCTTGCCTGTCGTGAATCGTGAAAGCATTCCGATGCTCACGGGATAGCTTTTGAACCTTGAAAGTGCGGTTCGGTAGTGCTGGCTTGCGAGAAGGGTGGTGGGAGCGATCACCATGACCTGTTTTCCATCAAGGCATGCCTTGAAAGCGGCCCGCAGGGCCACTTCGGTTTTTCCGAACCCGACATCTCCGCAGATAAGCCTGTCCATGGCCTTTTCGGATTCCATGTCTGACATTACGTCCTCTATGGCTGCCGACTGATCCGGGGTCTCGTTCCAGGGAAACTCCGTCTCGAATTCATTGAACATCTGATCCCTTGGGGAGAACCTAAAGCCTTTTCCGACCTTTCTTTCCGCGCAGAGTTCCACAAGCTCGGTCGCGACTTCCTCCACGGCCCTTTTGACCCTGCCGACGGTTTTTTTCCAATTTGCGCTTCCCAGCTTCTCAATCTTCGGCTCCCTTCCAGCTCCCATGTACTTCTGAACCAGCGCTAATTTCTCCACCGGCACGAATATCTTGTCCCCGTCTTTGTATTCGCACTCGAGAAAATCCCCCTGGCTGCTCTCAAAGGAAAGCCTTCTCAGCCCCCTGAAGACACCTATTCCGAATTCCTTGTGAACTATGTAGTCCCCGGGTTTGAGCTGGCTGAACGAAGTCAGAAAAGCGGAGGGCATATCACTTCCCCCGAAGGCCGCGCCTCGGCTCTTGGTTTTCTCGACAAGGGTTTTCTCCGTAAGAAGGGCAATTTTGAAATCGTGAAGAACTGTGCTTTCGAAAAGCTCTCCGACTACATGCACCATTCCCTTGTCCGGATGGTTCTCCGTAAGCTTGAGGAATTTTTCTCTTTCTGCCTCTGAAGTGAAAAATACGAACACCTCGTAACCGTCTTCGATGAGTTCCTCCGCCTTGTCAGTAAAGACCTTGAGCGAAGGTTTTGAAAACGATATCTCTTCTGTGCTGAACTTAAGGCTGTTTTTTCCTCCGGTTCCTATGGCCATCGCCCCCGGGTATGCGAGCCTTGATTCCCGGAGTTTTTCCGCAAGCTCTTTTCTTCCAAGGTATAGACTCTCAAACGGGGGAAGCGATTTTTCAAGTTTCCCCAGAGATTTTCTTCTCGCTTCGAATTTTTCCTCCAGTCTCAATAGCAGTGCTTCCTCGTCAAACCCGATTGGGAGGCTCACTACCAGATCCTCTCGCGGGTAATCGAGCACGCACTGGCGCGAGTCCCAGAAAAACGGCGTGAACCATTCAATTCCCCTGAAGTGCGAACCGCTCTCAAACGCCTCCAGAAGAGGTTCCACCTCGCTTGAGGTAAGTCCCTTCTTGTCGGCTCCGGCGAGAACCTGTCCGACCAGACCGTCCTTGCTTGTTTGGCGGTAAACGGCGAATGAGGCCGGATTGATCAGGGCTTTCTGTGCTTTTCCGACGGATTTCTGGGTTGCGGGAGAAAATTCCCGGAGCGAATTCACTTGGTCTGCGAAAAGCTCCACCCTTAGGGGATTCCGCGATCCGGGGGAAAAGAGGTCCACTATAGAGCCCCGGACGCTGATGTCGCCTCTTTTTTCCGTGAAATCCACCTCGCTGTAACCGATTTCAAGGAGTCTTTGCACAAGTTCCTCCCGGTCGACCCGCGCTCCCTCCTCTATGGTGAAGCTCTCGGCCTCGAGGGCGCGGGGCGGAGCCAGCACCTCGGCAAGCGCTGCCGCGTCTGCGCAGAGCACCCCGGTGTGCTCCCATCTGAAAATAGAGTGAAGCCTTTCGGGTTCTGTGATTTCCGTTTTCTCGAAAAGGGAGCGGGTTTTCTCCATTCCTCTTGAGAGAAGAACGGGGATCTCTGTTCCTTTTAAAGAAGAGATGCTTCGCGCCGCATGGATGCACTGCTCTCTTTGCTCGCAGACATGAAGCACCCTTTTGCCGGGCACCTCGGAGAGCAGTGCCAGAAGAAAACAGGTCGAGTTTCCGTAAAGACCCGCAAGATCGGTCGGTTTTCCGGGCGGGTACCCAAGAAACTTCTCCACCAAGGGGTTTTCAAGGTGGGATGAAAGTTCAAGCGTGGAACTGTTACCGTTCACTTTCCGGGACCTGAATCATTTTCTCTCACAGTTCGCCCAGTATGAGAGATCCCATTTCCTCTGTTCCTACCCTTGTTTTCCCTTCCTCGTATATGTCGGATGTGCGGTAGCCATTGTCAAGGACCTTTCTTACGGCTTCTTCAACCTGCGCGGCGGCGCCGTCCATGTCAAAGGAGTAACGCAGCATCATTGCCATCGAGAGGATTGAGGCTATGGGATTTGCCACGCCCCGGCCGGCGATGTCGGGGGCGCTTCCGTGAACCGGCTCGTATATAGCCCCTTTGTTGCCGACACTTGCCGAGGGCAGCATGCCCAGGGAGCCGGTGAGCTGGGCCGCCTCGTCGCTTATTATATCGCCGAACATGTTCCCCGCCAGCATTACGTCGAAATCGGCGGGCCTTCTTATAAGCTGCATCGCCGCGTTGTCCACGTACAGATGCTCAAGCGTAACATCGGAGAAATGGCGATCGTGGAGTTCCGTTACCGTGTCTCTCCAGAGCACCATTGATTCGAGAACATTGGATTTGTCTATGGAAGTGACTTTGTTCCTTCTTTTCCTGGCGATCTCAAAAGCCATTTTCGCCACGCGTTCTATCTCGGAAGTTGTGTAGCTAAGAGTGTTAAACGCCTTGCACTCCTCTTCGCCGAGCTGTTCCGCTCCTCTCGGCTGTCCGAAGTATATTCCGCCTGTAAGTTCCCTAACGACCATTATGTCGACCCCTTCGACGACTTCCCTTTTAAGCGTGGACGCGTCGGCAAGAGCCGCGTAGACGATCGCGGGTCTCAGGTTCGCGAAAGTGTCAAGACGCTTTCTTAGCTCAAGGAGCCCTCTTTCGGGTTTGAGGCTGTGCTCAAGGTTTTCCCATTTCGGGCCTCCCACGGCTCCCAGGAGTACCGCGTCGCTTTTCTTTGCTTTTTCCATGGTTTCTTCCGTTACTGGAACCCCGTGTGTGTCTATGCAGCATCCGCCGAGAAGGGCTCTCTCAAGCGAGAACTCAATCCCGCTTTTCTCACCGACGGCCTTCAGTACGGACAGACTGACTTCGGTTACTTCAACTCCGATTCCATCTCCTGGAATTACTAATATTTCGGGCAATTGTGTTTTCCTCTCCGGTGTTGGTTTTAAGGGAAGAACCAACTTACCTGAACAGTTTTGATTTTGCAGGGCAGGATATTTTCTGACGCTGAAGGTCTTGGGTACTCAAGTGCCCGCGCCCTGCCGTTTATTCGCAGTAGAACTCCTTGTTTTCTATAAACCTTCTTATCATCTCGGCGTTAGGCCCCTCGGAGAAATCCTGTTTGTGATAAACCGGGAGACGGGTACGGATTATAAGCGGCCCCGGTTCAAGCCATTTGTCCTGTGCCAGGCCCAGGCCGTGTGAAGTGAGGGAGATTACTTTGCCTTCCCCGTTTACAACCGGGCCGCCGCTCATGCCGCCGGATGCGGACCGCGAGATATATTCGGATGTGTACTTTCTTGATAGCATGTAAACGGCCCCGACTCCCTGGAAGGGTCCTATGCTGTTGTATACATGGGCGGAACCGATTTCGACAAGCGGGTCTCCGCACCGCAGTGAAGAAGAATCGCCGATCTTAAGCGCCGGATATCCTCCCAAGGCGTCTGGAGCGTCCATTTTTATAATGGCAATATCGCATTTTCCCAGATCAGACTGATCCTGAGTTTTCAAAACGGTTCCAAGATGAAGACTCCTGGCGTCCATTGTTTTAATCAAAGCTCTGTCCCCTTTGCCGGGAGCTACGTGTCCGGCGGTGATGACGGTATTCCCGTCGTATATGAATCCTGAACCGTTTAACTGATTTCCCTTGTGAGAAACCGCTACTGTTACGACGGCTTCTCGCGCCTCTTTGTATACTTTCTCCATCTCATCGAATTCATCGACCGGAAACGGGCTGTATTTGTCGCCAAATTCGTGCTCGGTTCTTTTCCACTCGTTGTCATTCCTGTATTCGCCGGCGTTTTCCGGTTCTTCAAGGCCGGGAACTTTGTCGTAAAGCTCCCTCATCTCATTGGGATTCGGTCCGTAGGAAAGAAGGTCCAGATGCGGTTGAACAAAGCCGTAAAGCCAAAGGTTATCAGGCGGAGATGCGGGGGGAATCTGAAAAGGCCCGACTCCAAACCGGCTCTCGATCATTCTGTGGCTCCCTATCGATTGGCCTGCGGATGCGATGGAGACCACTTCTCCTTTGCGATTGAATATGGGCCCTCCGCTCATTCCCGGGGCAGCCGACACCGCGTGATAGGTCCTTCCAGGGTTGCCGATAGGGTCCGGTTCTCCGCTTTGCAGCTCAAGCGCCGGACCGGCGGAAACTGCCCATCCGCCAAGACCCCTCAGTATGCCTGCCCCGCCCATCACCATCAGGAATTCGTTTCTTTCGGGCCTTGCGTCCGCTATTTTCATGGGAACGGCGTCGATTTCCCGTTCAAGACGAAGTACCGCCAGATCCGTCGCGTATTCTCTGTCCAGATCGACGTAGGCTATTTCCGCCCTTATGGTGTCCCCGTCAAAAGTATGGACATCTATTCTCGCTTTCGGATTCCCGGGGTTATGCGCGGCGGTAACAACGTATCCCGGAGCTATAAGCCACCCTGAGCCTACTGATCCGCTGAAATATTCCGCATCGCCTTCCCAAAAGGCTATCTCGAATACGGAACGGCTTACCTTTCTCGCAATATCATAGTCATTTTCCGTGGGAGATATGTCGGCGCCGAAATCCCGTGAAAAATCACGGCTGAACACCTTGGGATAATAATCTTCTCTTTTATATTTCTTCTGCTCCTCTGCCTGGGAGCTAAGGTCGCACTCGGGGGGTGGTTCGTAGCCCGTGCTTCCGCCGCAGGAAACGGATGCCAGAGTACCGAGTATGAGGACAGGGAGAAACCTTCTTAAAAGTCTGTATCCTGCCGGGAGCATTGATTGTTTACCGTAGAAGACTTGGCATCTCTGCCGTATTCCAAGTGCGTACAGAGTATATGTTTACCAGAACACCGCATGAAGTAAAGACTGGTTTTGAGAAAAGAATCAAGTTGCCTGTTTTGATTTTGCAGGGGTACAGGCGGCCACATGCGGGATATCCCCTCGCCCGAGGCCCCCTGCCGTTTATTCGCAGTAGAACTCCTTGTTTTCTATAAACCTTCTTATCATCTCGGCGTTAGGCCCCTCGGAGAAATCCTGTTTGTGATAAACCGGGAGACGGGTACGGATTATAAGCGGCCCCGGTTCAAGCCATTTGTCCTGTGCCCTGCCGGGGCTTGCTGAAGACAGGGAGACCACCTTGCCTTCCCCGTTTACAACCGGGCCGCCGCTCATGCCGGGGGCCAGGGAGTGCGCGAGAAATTCGGATGTGTACTTTCTTGATAGCATGTAAACGGCCCCGACTCCCTGCAAGGGGCCTACGCTGTTGTACAACTCGGCGGAACCGATAGCGACAAGCGGGTCTCCGCACCGCAGTGAAGAAGAATCGGCGGTCCTAAGCGTCGGATATCCCGACAATACGCCCGGAGTGTCCATTTTTATAATGGCGATATCGCATTTTCCAAATCCCTGATTCTGAGTTTTCAAGACGGTTCCACCATAGCCTTCGCCTTTCTCTGTTACAATATCCGCTCTGTCTCTTTCTTCGGGGGCTACGTGTCCGACGGTGATGACGGTATTCTCGTCGTATATGAACCCGGAGCCATACAGACTCTTTCCGGAGGGGTCGACAATGACTGTCACAGCGGCTTTGCGTGCCTGTTTGTATACGTGCTCCATCTGATCGAACCGGTCAAGGGGAAACGGGCTGTATTTGTCGCCGAACTCATTGCCGAACTCATTGCCGACCTCGTGGTGCATGCCCCAACGGCTGCCGTCTCTGTGACTGCCGGCGTTCTCCGGTTCTACAAGCCCGGAAATTTCGTCGTAAAGCTGATTAAGCTCATCGGGATTTGGCCCGTAGGAAAAGTGGCTCGGGGGAGCTTGATCAAAACCGTAAAGCCAGAGATTCTCCGGGGGCTGTGTGGGAACATCAAAAGGCATGACTCCGACGAACCGGCTTGCAGAGCTTCTTTGGCCTGTGGATACAATGGAGACCACTTCTCCCCTGCGATTGAATATGGGCCCACCGCTCATTCCGGGGGCAGTCGGCACCACGTGGTAAACTCTTCCGGGGTAGGGGGCGGGCTCGGGTTCTCCGCTTCGCAGCTCAAGCGCGGGCCCGGCGGAAACCGTCCATCCGCCAAGACCCCTCAGTACAGAGCCCCAGCCCATCGCCATCAGGAATTCGTTTCTTTCGGGCCTTGCGTCCGCTATTTTCATGGGAACGGCGTCGATTTCCCGTTCAAGACGAAGTACCGCCAGATCCGTCGCGTATTCTCTGTCCAGATCGACGTAGGCTATTTCCGCCCTTATGGTGTCCCCGTCAAAAGTATGGACATCTATTCTCGCTTTCGGATCCCTGAGGTTGTGCGCGGCGGTAACAACGTATCCCGGGGCTATAAGCCACCCTGTGCCCCCTCCTCCGGTGGAATATTTTGTATCGCCCTTTTCGAAGAACTCTATCTCGAATACGGAACGGCTTACCTTTCTTGCAGTATCATAGTCATTTTCCGTGGGAGATATGTCGGCGCCGAAATCCCGGGAAAAATCACGGCTGAACACTCTGGGATAATAGTTTTTTCTTTCTTTGCCTGATAACCTCTGCTCGTTTATCTGGGAGCTAAGGTCGCACTCGGGGGGTGGTTCGTAGTCTGTACCGCCGCCGCAGGAAACGGACACAAAAGCGGCGAGCATGAGGACCGGGAGAAAACTTTTTAACAGTCCGTATCTTGTAAGGAGCATTGAAGGTTTAGCGTATAAGAGCTGCGTTTCCGCCATGTTCCAGGCGCGTATGGAGTAAATCTTTACCAGTTCACGGCGGAAAGCAAGCCGTCATGTTTTTGCGGATCTGCTTCCTTGTTCTGTTCACTGCTGTTTCAGATGTTTTTATGGCGGCGGACACTAATGCGAAGTGCCGTTACAGGCTGACGCGGTTTTCAAGTCTTCCGATTCCCTCAATTTCAACTTCCACTATGTCCTGCGGTCTCATGGGGCTTACCCCTGAAGGAGTTCCCGTCGCTATTATGTCTCCCGGAAGAAGGGTCATCACCTTTGATATAAAGCTTATGAGTTTCGGTACGCTGAATATCAGGTTTTTGGTGCTTGAATCCTGTTTTACTTCACCGTTTAGAAAAGTTCTTATTCGCAGGTCCGAAGGGTCGGCTTCCGTTTCTATGAAAGGCCCCACGGGAGCGAAAGTGTCAAACCCCTTGCCCCTTGTAAACTGTATGTCCTTTGTCTGGAGATCCCTTGCGGTCACGTCGTTTACGCAGGTATATCCGAAGACATATTCCAGAGCCTGCTCCTTTTCCACCATGTGGGCTCTTTTCCCTATCACAACCCCAAGTTCTCCTTCGTAATCAACCCTGCTCGACATGTGTGCCGGGTATCTTATCTCTTCGCGGTGGGCGATAACCGCCGTCGAGGGTTTCATAAACAGCATGGGATCTTCGGGAGGAGTCCTGTTCATTTCCCTCGCGTGACCCTCATAGTTTAACCCGACGGCTATGATTTTGGTCGGGAGGCAGGGAGCAAGCGGCGTTATATCCGCATAGTCGTATTTCGTATCCGTTAGGGAGTATTTCCCGAATATGTTTCCTTCCACCTCAGAAACCGATCCGTCTGAGTATTTCCCGAATACCGGTTTTTCTTCCGTATTTTTAAATCTGAGAAATTTCATCGCGCTTCGCTTAAGTCCAGACTTAAGGGTCCCTCTAAAAAACAGGTTTTTGACCCAAGATTGTGAACTGATGCTTCTATCTGTTCCCTCAGTCTGAATTGTTTCCGTCTTGCAAGACGGTTTTCATTTCCTCGTATCTTCCTGTTCAACTCCTTCCTCTTCTCCCTTTCTGCTATCCTGCCTCCGGCATTGTTTTGTATCTAGTGTCTGTCAGAAAAGGTCTAACTCGCTGAAACAAAACAAATAATCCTTGATTTTCTATGGTGAAGATTCTGCATATGTGGTAGAACTATACTTGAATTATCAACATATTGAGCCATTTCAAAGAATCTTCGGAGAACTCAC
>JAPOYE010000108.1:0-14833 GCA_026706695.1 Candidatus Dadabacteria bacterium
AAACCGAAATTTGTTTGCTAACCCCAACACGGTAAGCTCTTAGTGGGAATTCCTGCAGAAGTTATTAAACACGGGCGCGTATTGACCCTTCCCGGTTACTTTCGCCCGACAAAGATCTGGGATTTGCTGATATTAAGGAGAGGCCGTCTGGTTGCAGCCATTGAATTGAAATCGCAAGTTGGCCCCTCATTTGGCAACAATTTCAACAACCGCACCGAGGAAGCCATCGGAACCGCCGTTGACCTGTGGACGGCCTATCGTGAAGGCGCGTTTGGTGAACAGTCACGACCATTCCTGGGATGGCTGATCCTTCTTGAAGATACGTCTGCATCGCGCAAACCGGTAAAAAATCGATCTCCCCATTTCCAACTGTTCCCGGATTTTCAGAACGCTTCCTACGCGGACCGCTACAATATCTTCTGCAAGAAGATGGTTCAGGAACGACTCTACTCGGCTGCTTGCGTCCTAATGTCTCCCCGCTCCGCTGCACGTACCGGTAAATACGTCGAGATGAGCAAGGCCACCGGCCTCCACGTCTTTGTAACGGAACTCGCAGGCCATATAGCAACCGAAGCGGCAAGATAATTCCCCTATATTATTTCCACCTCCAGCAGGGACATGACTTCTTGACTTCCTTGTAAAAATGTTTAGATGGTATATTTTCTAGGTATACGGGAGAACAGGAGGTTAGTCACGCGCCATGAGCGATTTCCCAGTACTGATATGGAAGGAGGAAAACGTCTACGTAACTGGTTGTCCAATCACATCAGTTTCGACTTTTGGGGATACATATGAGGAAGCAATGGAGCATCACAAGGAAGCAATGGAACTGTATATTGAAGACTTATCGGAATCGGAGATTGAAGAGTTGGCAGCTTTTGCCCGTCCGTTAAGCTACAATTCCGTGAAGCTTTCACTCAGGAGAGAGGAAGCTTGAGCCGCTTGACCCCGCTGTCTTTTCAAGAAGTTAGAGAATTCTGATGCAATGGGGTTTTACTTTTAAAAGTGCTAAAGGAAGTCATATGAAATATGAAAACAAAAAAGCAGGAAAAACTGTAATTGTTCCAAAACATGCCAACAAAGATATTCCTGTTTCTACTATCCAGAGAATCATAAAGCAGTCTGGCCTTTCAAGAGATATTTTTATAAAGTAATGGGACGCAAGCCAAAAATCATACCCCACATTCCGGGAACCTTGGAGCAGATAGACAACGCTATGTTTTCGGCTGGATACCGCAAGAACTCTAAACACGATGCGTAATTTCTCCTGCGCGACAACCTAGGTGCCTATGGACGGAATCAGGGAACTTGAACTTGAGAACATAGAAGCGGTAAAGGTCCTCTACGGGGAACTTAACTCGAATCTCAAGGAAATAGAGAACGAATTCGACATAAGCATCCACACCCGGGGCAACAAGATCACTCTCAAGGGGAACGAGGAGAGGACCGCGGAGGCGGGCATGCTCATGGGGCAGATGTACTCTCTTATAGAGAAGGGGTACGTTCTCCAGCCTTCGGACATAAAGATAGCGAAAAGGCTTCTAAGCCAGAAAGACGCCTCCCTCGAAGAAATATTCCTCGACACGGTCTGCATATCCGTACGGAAAAAAATAATAACCCCCAAGACAATAAACCAGAAACTCTACATCGACGCCATAAGAAGAAACGACATGGTGTTCGGCATAGGACCGGCGGGAACGGGGAAAACCTACCTGGCGATGGCGATGGCCGTCTCGGCGTTTACGAACAAGAAAGTAAACAGAATAGTGCTCGCTCGGCCCGCCGTGGAGGCGGGAGAAAAACTGGGGTTTCTCCCCGGCGATCTCCAGGAAAAGGTGAATCCGTACCTGAGGCCCCTTTTCGACGCTCTTTACGACATGATGGATTTTGAGAGGGCAAACAGGCTGATTGAGAAAAACATGATTGAAATCGTCCCGATAGCCTACATGAGGGGAAGAACGCTGAATGACGCATTCATAATTCTCGATGAAGCGCAGAACACGACAGCCATACAGATGAAGATGTTTCTTACAAGGCTCGGATTCGGCTCAAAAACGGTCATAACGGGAGACATTACCCAGATAGACCTTGGGAGGGAACAGAACTCCGGGCTGATCGAAGCCATGAACATCCTCTCCGGAATAAAGGGAATAGAGTTCGTCAACTTCTCGAAAACCGACGTCATAAGGCACCCTCTCGTGATGAAGATAATAGACGCGTACGAAAAAATTAAGGATAATGTGAGCGGACTTACCCCGTAACAGGAGAAAACAGATGAAAACACTCGCCGCCTTTCTTCTCGCAGCCATGCTTCTTGCTCCCTCGTGCAAAAGATGGGAGAATCCGGCAGCTTCAATGATCTCGGCTGACAAATCCGTAGTGGTTCTCGTGCTTAATCCCTCGGTATACGCGATGCAGGAAGTGCGCGTCAAAGGAAAGGTGTGGGAGATCGAAACGATGGGGGAACCGGCAAAATCGGCGACTTTTAAGCTCGCCGACAGCGACGGAACCTACATAACTGTCGTCTGGGAAAAAGAACTCTCTTTTGCCGAGGGGGACATAGTGGAAGCTTCGGGCCTTTTCGACAGCAACTTCATCTCATCTGAGAACAGGTTCGACCCCAGGCTTGCGGCGCAGACGATCAAGGTTCTAAAAGAGAACTGACTACCGGGAAAAAACGCAGTCTCTCAGTTCCAGGTACATGTCGCGCTGCGGTCCCACCGAAACGATCCAGACCGGAACTCCGGTCAGTTCCTCAACCCTCTTTATGAAACGCAGGGCGTTTGGGGGCAGCTGTTCAGCGCTCTTTATCCCGGCCAGATCCTCATCCCACCCGTCCATCTCCTCGTATGAGGGCTCGCAGTTCTCAAGAACGGAGAGGCTTGCGGGAAATTCCCTCATGATCGATCCGTTATATCCGTAGCTCGTGCATATCTTTACTTTTTCAAAGCCCGAAAGCACGTCAAGCTTCGTAAGGGCAATGGCGGTTACGCCGTTTGTTCTAAGCGCATAGTCAAGCGCGACTGCGTCAAGCCATCCGCACCTTCTGCTTCTCCCCGTGGTAGCCCCGTATTCCTCTCCTTCCCTTCTGAGCGCATCCTGTATCTCGCCCGATTCCTCCGTTGGAAAGGGGCCTTCCCCGACCCTGGTGGTATACGCCTTAGCGACTCCCACTATGGAGCTTACGAGTGCCGGTACCGCTCCGGTCCCGGAAAACACGCCCCCAAGACCCGCGTTTGACGACGTGACGTAGGGGTAAGTGCCGAAATCGATATCAAGAAGTGATCCCTGAGCCCCTTCAAAAAGGATCCTCTTGCCCTCATCGCCGCTTCTGCGGATAATCGCGGAGACATCCGCGATGAAGGGTCCGAGAACCTCGCCGTACCCGACGTACTCTTCATACACGCTCTCGGGATCAAGGGGTTCCGCCCCGAGAACCTTCTCTATATACGCGTTTCTCTCGGTCATGACGGAAATGAGTCTGTGGCGAAAGGCTTCGGGTTCGGCAAGATCAAGCATCCTTATGCCCCGCCTTGCGTACTTGTCTTCGTAGACCGGGCCTATTCCCCTGCCGGTAGTGCCTATTTTCCTTCCGCTTGCGCGCCGCTTCTCCCTAAGCAGGTCTATTTCCCTGTGATAGGGCATTATCACGTGGGCCCTGTCGCTTACGAGAAAATTAGAGGGGCTCACCGGATACCCGGCACTTCTGAGTGCGTCTATTTCCGCGACCAGCACCTTGGGATCAACGACCACCCCGTTTCCGATAAGAGACAGGCTGTTTTCCCTGAGTATGCCCGAGGGCACGTGGTGGAGTATGATCTTCTTTCCGTCCGTAACAATGGTGTGGCCCGCATTGTTTCCGCCCTGGTATCTCACCACCAGGTCGGTCCTTGAGGCTATGAGATCCACTATCCTTCCCTTGCCCTCATCCCCCCACTGCGTACCCAGGACCACTATGCTCGGCAAGCCTAGAGCCCTCCTCCGGTAAGAAGTTCCTCGAGATTGGAAAATTCCCTGATCGACCCGGTCCGGGATTCGACCAGCTTCATCTCGGAAGGAGATTCAAGCTCTATGATCCCGTATGTGGCGAACGAGCCGTCCCCGTCGAAGAAATTATTGGAATCGATCATGTCCGCGTAGCTTCCGGTTAAGTCAAGTATGACCTTGAAGCTGCTTGAACGCAGCCATTCGGCAAGCCTTATGGCGTCACTTCTGAGATTCTGGCTTTTGGGCACTATTATGAAATGGACCTGGTTCTCGCCGTCGCTGCTCTTGGTGTTCTGCATAAGCGCCTCGGCGTCTATCGCGAATCCCGCGGCGGGGACGCTGCGCCCGTACCGGCTGACTAGGCCGTCGTACCTGCCGCCCGTAACCAGGGAAGCGGGAGCGACAGACGATATTACCTCGAAAGTAACTCCGGTGTAGTACTCAAAACCCTTGACCTCCACAAGATCAACCGATATGTCGCATTCGATATTGTATTCCTCAAGCACGGAGATCACAGAGACGATTTCCTCGATGCAGAGCTTGAATCTCTCGTTCCGGGCGGCCCTGCGAAGGATATCGGCATCGCCGTAGTAATCAGAAAGGGAGAGAAGAACATCCTTTACGTCCGTGGGAATCCCGGAGGGTTCCACTATCCTTCTTATCCACTCCTGATCCTTTTTCACGAGAGCTTGCACAAGCTCGTCCCGTATCTCCCCGGCGTCGCGAAGAACCGCATCAAGAATGCCCGTATGCCCGAGGTTCAGGGTTATTTTTTTAAGGCCGAGACGGTTAAGCGATTTCAGGGCCAGTGCGATTATCTCGGAATCCCCTTCAGTTGAACTAAGCCCCAGAAGCTCGCAGCCGAGCTGAAAAACTTCTCTCTCCTTGCCGCTGCCCTTCTCCTCGTACCTCACCACCCTTCCCGAATAGCAAAGCCTGAGTGGGTAGCGATAATCGCTTAACTGCGTGGCGACCATGCGTCCGATCTGCGGAGTAATGTCGGGGCGCAGCACCACGATTTCACCCGTGTGCGGGTCGACAAACTTCATCAGCCTGTGCTTGAAGTCTTCCCCGATGCCCGCGGACATGGTGTCAAGGTACTCGAAAAGAGGGGTTATAACCCTCCTGTACCCCCAGTAGGAAAACTCCTCAAGGAGCACACTCTCTATCCGCTTGAGGTCCTCTGCCTTGACGGGACCGAAATCCTTCACTCCCTGGGGCAGTGTCAAAAATCTATTCATCTGAAAAACTGACTTGTGTTACCGAAATAATATTCTCTACGGTCAAAATCTCCCGGATAACCTCTTCGCTAACCTCGGTATCGACGTTCGTAAAAACTATGGCTTCCCCGCCGGCGGATTTTCTTCCAAGGTGCATCCGACCGATGTTTACGCCGTTTTTCCCGAGAACAGTACACATGGAACCTATGAAGCCCGGGCGGTCATAGTTGTGGCTCACGAGCAGGAATCCCTCGGGAACGACGTCGATCTCGACCCCGTTCACCTTGACTATCCTCCCGTGGTTCCCGCTGAAAACGCTTCCCGAAATCTCGTTGGTCGCCTCGCGGGTCGTAACAGTCACGGTAATGAGACTTGTGTACTGGCTCATGGCCGCGGATTTTGACTCCACTACCTTTATTTTTCTTTCCTCGGCTATTGACGGGGCGTTAACGTAGGTCACCGAGATATCCATTATGTGCGAGAGAAAGCCTTTCAGCACGGAAACCGTCAGGTACCCGCAGTCCATTTCGGCCGCTTCGCCCTCGTAAGTCACCTCTACAGTACGAACCGCGCCCTTGCAGATCTGCCCGTGAAGACTGCCTATCTTCTCGCAGATTGACATATAAGGCTTCATGACGGCAAGCTGCTCCGTTGTAAGCGACGGCATATTAACCGCGTTTCTGACTACCCCTTTCTGCGCGAAATCTATAAGCTGCTCCGCCATGGTGGTCCCGACCTTTATCTGCGCCTCCTCCGTTGAAGCGCCTAAATGCGGGGTAAGCACTATGTTTTCATCGACCGAGAGAACGGGGTTTTCGGGGTCTATGGGTTCTGAGGTGTAAACGTCAAACGCCGCTCCTCCCACCTTGCCTTCGCGGAGGGCCTCGGCCATGTCCGCCTCGTTCACTATCCCCCCTCTGGCGCAGTTAATCACTATCACACCTTCTTTCATCTTCTCAAAAGACTCAGAGTTCACCAGATCCCTCGTCTCGTCCGTTAGGGGCGTGTGCACCGTTATAACGTCCGAGCGGCGGAAAAGCTCATCCAGGGAGACAAGCTCGATGCTGAGCTTCTTCGCGGCTTCCTTGCTTAGGTAAGGATCGTACGCGATCGCCTTCATCTTAAGACCCATAGCACGCTCTGCCACCAGCTTTCCTATGTTTCCGAGGCCCACAAGCCCTATCGTCTTTCCGTAGACCTCAACCCCCTTGTACTTGTTTCTCTCCCATTTGCCCGATTTTATCGAGGAGTGGGCCTGGGGAATCCTTCTCGCGAGGGAAAGCAGCAAGGTGATGGTGTGCTCCGCAGTGGTTATCGAGTTTGACTCTGGGGTGTTCATAACGGCCACCCCGTTTCTGGTCGCGGCGTCAAGGTCTATGTTGTCTATCCCTATTCCGGCGCGTCCTATGATCCGAAGCCTGCCGCCCGAAGCCTCTATGACTTCCCTTGTAACCTTCGTGGCGCTTCTTACCACGAGGCCTTCATAGTCCTTTATTATCTCCGTGAGCTCGTCGGGAGAGATGCCTTTTCTCTCGTCAACCTCTACCCCCTCGGCGGCCCTAAGAAGTTCAAGGCCCTGCTTAGCAAGTCCGTCGGTTATCAGTATTTTCAAGAAATTCCTCCGGGATGGCGGGATAAAAACCACTAAGATAATAGTTAAACGAAAGACAATGTCAATCAGCCGGGGCGTGTTTTCGGAGCGGGCAAAAAGAGCCCGCAGGAAAGCGGGAAATTGTTAAAAATCGCGATTTGGGTTACCCTAACCTGCCGTAATGAAAGAAGAAACCGGCATGAATTTTCTTGAGCACGCAGAAGAACTCAGAAAAAGAATCATATATTCCCTGATTCCCATACTTGTCTTCTTCGTCCCCTGCTACATTTTCTCAAAGCAGCTTTTCGACCTGCTCATGGGACCCATAATAAGGAGCCTGCCCGAGGGAAGCTCCCTCATATTCACACGCCCAGCCGAGGGGTTTCTTACCTATCTCAAGGTATCGCTGTTTTTCTCCTTCTTCCTTTCCGTTCCGTTCATTCTCTATAACGCCTGGCATTTCGTTTCCCCGGCGCTCTACAAGAAGGAAAAAAGGGTCGTCATTCCGCTTGTCGTTTTCGGAACGCTGTTTTTTGTCGTCGGCGCGCTTTTCTGCTACTTCATCGCCGCTCCCCAGGGACTCCGGTTTCTGCTCGGCGAATACACTACAGAGTACGTAAAGGCGTTTCCCAGCATAAAGGAGGCGCTGTCGTTTCTCACGGCGCTCATGATAGGTTTCGGGCTCGTGTTTGAGTTTCCGCTTATAGTCTTCATCCTCTCCCGGCTCGGGCTCGTAACTGCGGGATTTCTCGCGAGGAACAGAAAATACGCGTTTTTGATAAACGCCATTCTCGCCGCTTTCATAACGCCGACCACGGACGCCGTATCGATGATGTTCATGCTAATTCCTCTTTTCATCTTCTACGAGCTTGGAATAATTATCGCAAAGATATTCGCAAAGAAAAAACCCGAAACGGAACCGGCCGGAGAGGAATTCGGTTAAGCGAAAAGACCTGACCCTTAACCCGGAGTCCCCGCCGCGACGGGGAAAAGGAGAGAAGAATGACAGGAAAAAAACCTAAGGACCTCATGCATCCCGTCACCTACAAGCGGGAGAACGGGAAATTCGACGTCAACTGGTACCTCAAGGAAGACAGGTCGAACTGGGTGCTTCCGAAGGTGCTTCGCGAACAGGCGAAAAAACTGGGCAAAAAGCCCTTTCTTCAGTTCGGATACAAAAAGCCGCTTAGCTTCTACCAGACAAACCGTCTCGCTAACCGCGTGGCAAATGCCCTTTGCGCCCTCGGGGTGGAAAAGGCGAAGAAAGTCGCCGTCTACATGCCGAACTCCGACGACTACGTAATAACGTGGTTCGGAATCCTCAAGATGGGAGCCGTGATGGTACCCATAAACACGGCCTACAAGATGGATTTTCTTGAATACATAATCGACAGTTCGGATGCCGAGGTGCTTTTCATAGCGGAAGAGTACCTGGACCGGATGCCCCCCATAGCGAAGAATCTCTCCAAGCTTCGCCACGTCATAGTCTGGACAAGAAGCGGGAGCAAGAAGTTTAAAAGACACGGATACAGGTTCCGCAAGATGATTTCCTACTCGGAGTTTGTAAATTCGGGTTCGGGCAAGGAACCGAATGTTGAGGTTACTTTTATGGACTACGCAAGACTCATGTACACCTCGGGCACCACGGGGAGATCGAAGGGAGTCATGAGACCGTCCGCCGCCGATTACAGCAGCGCAAGGAACTATGCCGAGATAATGGACGTCGGCCCTCATGACGTGTGCTTCACATGCCTTCCACTTTTCCATTCAAACGCCATGGTGATGACCGTCTACCCGGCGCTGATAAAGGGAGCGAAAACCGTAGTGGAGGAGAAATACAGCTCAAGCCGCTTCTGGAAATGGATGGTCGACCACGGGGTTACGAAGTTCAACACCGTGGGAACCATGTCGTATTTTCTCTGGAATACCCCTCCCGTGCCGGAGGAGGGACAGCATAAAATAAAACTCGTTCTCGGCTCCCCAGCCCCCCACGACATGATAGAGGAGTTCATGGAGCGCTTCGGGATAAAGTTCATGGAAGGCTACGGCCTGACGGAAATAGGCCAGTGCACCTGGATGAGGCCCGGAGAACCTTTCAGGGTGGGATCCTGCGGAAAGGAAGCCCCGAACTACGAGATAAAGGTCGCCGACCCGGAAACAGACGAAGAGGTGCCTAGGGGGGACATAGGGGAGATCATAGTCCGCCCCAGGATACCGAACGTGATGCTTCATTACTATCACAAGATGCCCGAGAAGACCGTCGAGGACTTCAGAAACTTCTGGTTCCACACGGGCGACGCGGGAAGAATGGACAAAGACGGCTACATATACTTTGTCGACAGGGTCAAGGACTACATAAGGAGAAGGGGCGAGAACATAAGCTCCTTTGAGGTGGAGAAAATCGTCAACTCACACCCCGACGTCGAGGAATCGGCAGCGATAGGCATAAAGTCAAAAGCCGGGAAATACGCAGAAGACGAACTCATGATACTCGTGATTCCGAAGGAGGGAAAAGAGGTAGACCCCCCGGAACTGATGGACTACCTACAGCCCAGAATGCCTTATTTCATGATTCCAAGATTCATAAGGTCTGTAGATTCCTTCCCGAAGACCGGCACGCAGAGAACTCAGAAGAACAAGCTACGCGAGCAGGGAGTGACTAAAGACACCTGGGACATGGTGGAAGCCGGATACAAGTTAAAAAGGTAAGGAAACAGATCTTGAAAAGAGGAACCTGGAGCTTTTCGTTCACAGTAGCACTCGCCGTTTTTCTTTTTGCCTCTTTAGCTTTGGCACACGGAGGAGGTCTTGACGCAAAGGGTTGCCACACCGAAAGAAGAACCGGGGAATATCACTGCCACAGACCTCAGGAAGCAGAAAAACCGGGAAACTCCTCGGCGGTTTCGGCATATGACCGTAAAGAATGGCACCCGAGATGGAGAGACGCAGATGGAGACTGTCAGAACACGAGACACGAAGTTCTGGCAGAAGAATCCCTGGTCCCCGTTACCCTTTCCCCAGATGGGTGCAAGGTTGTTGCTGGACAGTGGTTTGACCCATACTCGGGAGAGACCTTCATCAGCCCACGTAATCTGGATATAGATCATCTAGTTCCGCTGAAAGAAGCCCATATAAGCAGCGGAAACACATGGAGCACAGAAAAGAAACGAGGATACGCAAACGATCTCTCCTCCCCCGCCACTCTCATTGCTGTGTCAAAAAGTGAGAACCGCTTAAAGGGAGCAAAAGATCCGGCCAAATGGCTTCCCCCAAATCATGCGTATCGCTGCGAGTACGTCCGCCTGTGGAAAGAGGTCAAGGCGAGATGGGGTCTTGGAAGTGATGCAGCCGAAAACAAAAGCATTGAAGATGTCGAGAGAGGATGCCGGTAGGAAAAACTGTAGAGACCGCTTCGGCAAATGTTCAACACTGCAATTTACCGAGCGGGTTGTAACTAAGTAGTGTAAAAAGGTAGGAAAAAATTACCGTAAGGGTTTCCGTCGATGGTATCTCATATCGGCAAAAAATTGGTTAGTTTATTTTGCCATATACAGAGTCAAGGCTTTTGCCGAAACGCTAATATAAAATCAAATAGAGAAACCTAAAACTTTTCATGATCTTTCTTGATTATCAGTCTACATCTCCATTAGACCCCAGAGTTGTTGAAAAAATGCAACCGTACATGACGCGGTGGTTTGGCAACCCACACTCCGAACACATTTTTGGCTGGAAATCTGCTGAAGCAATTGACAAAGCGCAGGAGCTAATTGCCTCGACCGTAGGAGCAGAACCACTAGAAATACTTTTTACATCAGGAGCTACTTTATCAAACAATTTGGCCATTCAGGGGATTCTGCGCAATAACAAATCTAGATCAAAACACTTAGTTACAACTTCCATCGAGCACAAGTGCGTGTTGAACACGGCACTCGCCATGAGGGAATACGGGTGCCTAGTTGATATGGTTCCTGTGGAAAGAAACGGAATCATTGACATTGAGAAGATAGAATCTGCTCTTACTAAAGACACCGCCATGGTTTCTGTTATGCTCGTCAACAATGAAATCGGAACCATTCAGCCGGTTAGAGAGATTGGTGAACTATGCAGCAAGAAAGGTATTACATTTCATGTAGATGCGGCGCAGGCAATAGGCAAGGTTTCGATAAATGTTAAAGAAATGAAAATTGACCTGCTTAGCATATCCGGCCATAAGATTTACGGTCCAAAAGGTATAGGGGCATTGTACGTATCTCACCACTATTCTTCCAAAATCGAGCCAATTATTTTCGGAGGAGCACAACAGAGTAATTTACGTGCCGGCACGGTACCCGCATTTCTTTGCGCAGGGCTAGGCGAAGCCTGCAGAATTGCCGACGAAGAAATGGAGAAAGACCGAGCACACGATTTGTTGCTCCGAGATACCCTGATAGGCAAACTGCGCACTCATTTCCCGGATCTAGTAATTAACGGAAACCTGAACCAGAGAATTTCCGGCAACCTTAACATACAACTTCCCGGCGTTGATTCAGATGCGCTTGTTACCGCACTCCAAGATAAAGTTGCCTTCTCAACCGGAGCCGCCTGTAATGCCGGTATTGTTGAGCCTTCCTACGTACTCGCCGCCTTAGGACTTAACATAGATGAGATAAATAACTCTATCCGTCTCGGGTATGGCAGGTTTACCTCTCTCGAAGAAGTTAATCGCGCTATAGACCTGATTTCTGAAAAAGCTATCCAAATTAGAAATTGCCCTACTTCTGCCAATTTTTAAAAGTCTTGAGTTTCTATTGGGTAAGATGTAGAATGGGAACTGGAGGATCTATCCAGTCAGGCTACTTTTGTGTACACGGGACCCTTAGCAGACGAAACCACCAAAGGACATTTCTCGGGACACGAGACCTTTCCGCTTAGATATCTTTGGTTGTATAAGGCTTATGAAAAAGTTGCGGGCCTCTGTAAAGAAAACCAAAGAAAAAACCCGTTTACAGATCCTGATGCTATAATGACCTTTGGTGTAGGAAAAAACCAAGTGAAGTCAATTCGCCATTGGGCCCTTGCTTGCAATATTATAAAAGCGCAAGATAAAACTTTCAGACCAACTAAATTAGGTGATTTTCTTTTTAAACCAAAAACCGGCCGCGACCCTTTTATGGAAAAAGAAGCTACCTTGTGGCTCATACATTGGATGGTAGCAGGACGATGGGAGAGAACCTCAACTTGGTACTACGCCTTTAACTATTTTTCCGAAAGAAAATTCGAACGTGAAGATATCGTCAAATCTATACAAAACCTATGTACAGCCCGGAGATGGGAAGGTGCCTCCGAGACAACCATCAAAAGAGATGTTGACTGTTTTCTCAGAAGTTATGTGCACCAAAGTGATGAAAAGTTTTCGGAAGACTCAATAGAATCCGTTCTGTCGGAATTGGAACTCATCAGCCCTGTCGGATCTCACATGTTCGAGTTTAACTATGGGCCGAAGCCGAGCCTGCCCGAAGGCGTCTTTCTCTATTCTCTGAATGAATTTTGGCAGAATCGAATATCTAATTCGAACTCCGCTTCGGTAGAAATTCTGACCTATGCTCCAGGTTCGCCCGGACGAGTATTCAAACTTGACGAACAGTCTTTGGTTGAACGACTCGTAAGAATAGGAAAAAGCTCAGAAGGGTGCTTTCAATGGACCGACACTTCGGGAATAAGAAACGTAACTAGGTTCAAAGAAAATATAGAATCAATAGACCTTCTTGATCTAGCATATACCAACAATTAATTCAGAGTAAAATGCTGCTTGCCGAAAAAATCAAGATATCCAAGACTTTTCAGCAATCCGCACGTATTGATACCGATCTAGAGATTCCTGAAGCCCTTGACGGATTTGTTTTTCACAACTCGGCTAAATATGCACTGCAAAGAATGGCCCAAATGGCTGTGGAGTCCAACCGCCGGGCTTTTACCTGTACCGGGCCCTACGGCGCAGGTAAATCAAGCTTAGCCTTAGTTCTATGTGCTTCCCTCACTAATAATTCCCTTAGCTGTCAAGCTAAGAAATTGACAAAAGAGCTTCCTTATTTTGAAGAGGCTTTCCCATCAGATGAATCGGGATGGCTTGTTATTCCGTTAGTTGGACATAGAGGTGATTTAGTAAACGATCTTAGAAAAAACCTCTTTCGGGCGGAAAAAGAAAACCAGACTAGGCAATCGGCAAAAACTATCATAAAACTTCTTCGGAAAAAAGCCGAAGAACGCCCTGGAAATGGGGTCCTGCTAGTAATAGACGAAATGGGCAAATACCTTGAAGAAGCCGCCCAGGAGGGAGGAGACATTCACTTCTTCCAAGAACTCGCCGAGTCAGCAAGTCGCACTAAGGGACGTCTTGTAGTCTTAGGAATTCTCCATCAGTCATTTGAACAATACACGTCCCGTCTCGGAGAGAAAGCACGCAAAGAGTGGACCAAGGTGCAAGGGCGTTATGTCGATATTCCCCTCGTTACGGCCGTTGAAGAAGTAGTCGATCTGATAGGTAAAGCAATAGATACAGACTTGGAACACCCTGAAAACTTTGTAGCAGCAGAGATCATAGCAAATTCAATAAGGAACAGGCGAGCCGGTATTCCTTCTGATTTCGCCACCTACCTTGACTCCTGTTGGCCTGTTCATCCTGCAACAGCCGTATTGCTTGGTCCCTTGTCGCGATGGCGATTCGGACAGAATGAAAGAAGCGTATTTGGTTTCCTCGGATCAAGTGAACCCGAAGGTTTCCAGGACTTCCTGAAGTCAACCGAAGTCATGGGAACCACATATGAACCATGGCGCTTGTGGAACTATCTGAAAACCAATCTTGAATCAGCAATTATGGCATCTGCAGACAGTCACAGATGGGCTCAGTCCGTGGAGGCAGTAGCACTTTGTGAAGCCAAAGGCACCCCACTACACGTAAAACTTGCCAAGACAGTTGCAGTTATTGAGATGTTCCGGCACGGGTCTGGACTTATGCCGGAGAACGAAATTTTAAAGACTTGCGTTGCGGACACCAAAAAAGGCGATGTAGGAAAAGCACTTAAGGATATAGAAAAATGGTCAGCCGTAATATTCAGAAAGCATTTTAATTCATGGGCTATATATGCGGGTAGCGATTTTGACATTGAGAGTTCGCTTCAAAAAGAACTTGTTGCAAGAAAATTGAATATAGAAGAACTCGGCGACCTAGTTCAAATGCGCCCCGCTATAGCCAAAAAGCATTATCACGAGACCGGCACTCTAAGGTGGTTCAAAGTAGAAATTGTATCGGCTGAAAAAGCATGCAATTTAGCGAAAAATTTTCATCCGACCGATGGAACGGCGGGGGCATTCTTTTTAGTTGTTCCAACCGAGAATAATTATAGCAGGGAAAACATAAGAACTATTTGCAAAGAAGCATCTAAGTCGGCTGTTAGCGGTTATCCAGTTGCCGTTGGATTCAGCTCTAGCTATGAGCTCATAAACGATTTAGGCAAAGAACTGAGTGCCTTGCACGATATCAAAAGAAACAATCCTGAACTTGAAGGCGATTCTGTAGCAAGACTAGAAATCGAGGCGAGAATCACCGTAGTAAAAGAGCGACTACAGACCATTCTGAAGACTTCCCTTAATAAAACTAGATGGTTTGTCGGAGGAAGTCGTAAGCAAGTAAGAACAACTTCTTCTTTGTCGGTCTTTGCTTCAAATCTAGCAGATAAAACATTTCCGTATGCGCCAAAGATTCGTACGGAACTAGTTAACCGGGAAAAACCCTCAGGAAATGGGCAAGCGGCAATACGGAAATTGCTTTATGGCATGGTAAACCATCCCAACCATAAAGACCTCTACATAAAGGGGTCTCCCTCGGAACTAGGAATATACAGAAGCATTCTTGAAGCTCTATATCTCCACGGCAAGACAAAAAACGGCGCTCACAGGTTTCTTAAACCTTTGTCGGGAAACAAAAACAAACGAATTTTTCGACTTTGGAAAGAAACCGAAAATATTCTTAAAGAAAACCAGATTGTTCCTATCTCCA
>JAPOYE010000108.1:14868-17619 GCA_026706695.1 Candidatus Dadabacteria bacterium
CTCCAAAATATATGAACACTGGACATCTCCGCCGTTTGGCATACGTCGCGGGGTACTGCCCATTCTCGCGATGGCTTTCGTAATGACAAACCGTACATCGGTCGCAGTCTATAACGAGGGCATATTCCAGACGGAAATAAACGAATTGGTAGCAGACCTTCTATTACAAAAGAACAGTACAATTCAACTCCGCTGGGTTGACCTAGGAAAGCGCAACGAGAAATTACTCGAGTCTCTGTGGGATGTGGCGAATCAAATCAATGATAATACAGTTCCTCAAAAACCACTTGAGATTGCAAGAGCCCTAGTACGGTTCGCATTTAAACTTCCTACTTGGACAAAAAGAACATCTTCAATTTCTGATGAAGCTCGAAATGTGCGCGGCGTATTGTTATCAGCCAGTGACCCTCTTCAGGCATTGTTTGTAGACCTGCCAATCATATTTGAAGCCGATAAGCTTCAGGGAAATCCGCCTCAGGACAACCAATTCTACAAACACTTCGGCGGATTCATTAAAGATATACTGAAAGAACTCGAAGACGCATATCCGAAAATGATGATGGAGTTACGCAAAAACATGCTTGAAGCACTAGGACAAAGAAATCCAAATCTGGAAAGTTTGCACCTACGGGCAAAAATTGTCCATGGCATAACCGGAAACTTTCGTCTTGATGCATTCGCGGGAAGACTTGAAGAATTCTCGGATGCTCAAGAAGATATGGAATCAATTGCAAGCTTGGCAATCAACAAACCAGTTCGCGAATGGTCCGACAATGACCCTAAAGCTGCTATGCTCCAAATCGCAGACTTTGCACTTAAGTTCCGTCAGGCGGAAATGCTAGCACAGTTAAAAAAGCGAAATCCAACCTCCGAGGCTTTAGCCTTAATGCTCGGTACAGGAGAAAATGGCTATACTATGATTGAAACTTTTGATATCACCGAAGACGAAAAAAAAGAAATCCTAACGCTGGCACGAGATATAGAGTCCGTTCTTAGTAAAAATGGTATTAATAGCAGACAGAAACTAGCCGCTTTAGCGGAAACTTTAAAACATATATCAATAAAGATATAGATATTTAGGAAAAACCACAGTGAAAGAAAAACATGTCTTAGGTTTATCGGGCGGCCGTGACAGTGCAGCACTAGCCGTATTTATGCGGCAGCATTATCCCGATCTTGATATTAATTATTTTTTTACCGACACGGGCAAGGAATTACCGGAGGTTTATGAATTTCTCGGCCACCTTGAGGGATTCTTGGGAAAACCTATAGAGAGACTCAATCCAGATCGAGATTTTGACTTCTGGCTTCGTCAATACGGCAACTTTCTTCCCTCGGCACGCTCTCGGTGGTGTACACGCCAACTCAAGTTGAGACCATTTGAACAATGGATTAAGGATGATTTGGAATCCGGGGTAAAGGTATTTAGCTATATTGCCATCAGAGCTGATGAACCGGAACGACTAGGCATGCAAACCACCCATGTCAACCTTCAGATTAAATTTCCCTTTAGAGAAAATGGAATTGATAAAGCCGGGGTAATTAATCTGCTTGAATCTTCAGGCCTCGGACTTCCCAGTTATTACCGTTGGCGGTCCCGTAGTGGCTGTACGTTTTGCTTCTTTCAACAAAAAATTGAGTGGGTAAGACTAAAAGATGAACATCCAAAAGCTTTTGAAGAAGCAAAATGTTATGAAAAAACTGCTTTAGAACATGGTTCACCTTTTACTTGGAGCGAAAACGAATCTCTTGCGGAACTTGAACACCCAAAGCGAATAGATGAAATTAAAAAAGACTACCAGAAGAGACTTGAGAGAGAGAAAAACCGAAAACAAAGAAACCCACTCCATGAAGGCCTTGAATGTATAGAAATTGATGAAATATACGGAATTCCAGAAGTAGCTGCGTCGTGTATTGTTTGTCACAAATAGTTAGTAGTTTTCCGGTAAAGTATTAACCTCTCTCATAAATCAATTTTCAAGGACATTATGCCCCCGAATTCCTAAAAGTCAGTTCTCTACTTAAAAAGCCGACTCATCTCGTTAATGTACCCATCTACAGACAGCCTAGGTCGTTGAATCAGTTCGGCAAGATCTGCCTCAGTCTTAGAAATCAATTTTTGTCTAGCTTCTGTCAGGATACTCTCTTTTGTCTGCCTATCAACACTAAGAGCGGTGGCAATTCCCAGTATGGCTTCTTCTTCTGTGCCACAACTAGTACATCCAAGAAGTAACGCCAATTTGATAAGATTTAAGTTTTCTGCTTCTACTCGATCCTTTTTTAAAAATATAAAAGTAACATTTGGCCTAGTAGCCTTGATAAACAAATAATCTCCTTGACTCGCTGTATAAGGTTTTAGAACCTGACGTAAAGAACCGATGGATGCTCCTATCGTTGAGGTCAATGGCCAACTCAATGTTATTGCTCCAAAATCTGTTATCAACTCAATCGTTTTTCCAACCTCACATCCAAGTTGTTTTGCAAATGCATTTGGAATTGATCGGCCACTACCACGCATAATGTCTTCATCTATTTTTATTCTCCAGATCCATATTCCTTCATCGGAAAAATAACAAGCTGAAGATTTATTGATATCAGTAGTTACATGAACACAGTTGTCTGCGTCACTGACACGCACAATACCATATTCATCCCTCATAAACATTGGAGTGTTCAAGTATGCCAAAATAGAATTTGAGATATAGTTAAAACTGGTGTATGGAGAACTTGAAAAAAAGCGGCGTATCCGGT
>JAPOYE010000109.1 GCA_026706695.1 Candidatus Dadabacteria bacterium
TTCTCAGAACCCGCCTTTGTATGGAGGCCGTCCACGTTCTGCGTTATAACACCCCTGAGCCAGCCCCTTTTCTCGAGACGCGCAAGCGCGTAATGGCCCGCGTTGGGTTCGGCGGCCGCCCTCACAGGATAGGATTCCATGGCATACGAATAGTAATTCTCGGGATTTCTCAAAAACCCGGAAAGCGAGACTACCGACTGGTCCATTTTCTCCCACATGCCCGTCCCTGGAGAACGGTAGTCGGGTATTCCGGATTCGGTGCTTATTCCGGCTCCCGTAAAGGCAACCCCTCCTTGGGTCTTCCCCAGCAGTTCCAAAAAAAGCTCGACTTCCTTCTCCATAAAATACGCCCGGCTCTAACCGGCAAAAGCAATGAAGTCGGGAGTTCCCTCGACGCTTTCGCACCATCTTCTGATCGACGGATACGCTGCCAAGTCAAAACCCCCTTCCTCGCAAAGCATCGTGTAGGGATAACACGCGATATCGGCTATTGAGTATTCCCCGCAGAGAAACTCGGTTCGGGAGAGGTGATCGTCAAGTATCGCAAGCGCTGCATTTCCCTGCACATGGAGCTTCTCCATCGCCCCGGGCGGTACCTGGTCAGATGGCAGAAACTTCGCAAAATACCTAGCGACCGCGAGGTTCGGATCTACGGTTGTCTTTCCGAAAAAAGTCCACTGCGCAATCAGACCGTAGGTCTCCGGATCGTTGGACAGGTAGGGGTTCGGAGAGAACTTGTTCGCCAGATAGAAAAGTATCGCGTTTGATTCCCACATGACGAAATCCCCGTCCGAGAGAACCGGGATCTTGCAATTGGGGTTAAGCGCTGAGAATTCCTCCTTTTTATGTTCCCCCGAGAATATATCCACTGTTACTCCTTCGTATTCGACCGAAAGCTGGTGCAGAAGAAGCTTCGCCTTATAAGCGTTTCCGGAAAGCGGGTGCTCATACAGTCTTATGGGAATTATAGTCATAACTAGACAGTTACCTCTACTGTTCTTGGCCGAACAGGCCCTACATCAGCCTGCTTCTGTTTCATCCTTCCGACCGCACGGGACTCTATATCGAGCTTCCCACCCGTGATAGAAGCCAAGCCTCTATGAAGGATATTCAACGCTGCGTTTACGTCCCTGTCCGCTTCGTATCCGCATGAACATTTATGCGTCCACACAGACAGAGACTTCTTTACCGTCGCTCCGCAACTTGAGCACTCCTGAGATGTCCCCTTGGGGTCCACTTCCACCATCCTAATGCCGGCTCTTTCGGCCTTCTCGTTAAGCAGCGTTATGAGCTTGTCCCAAGTCTGATCAGATATGCTCCTTGCCAACTTCCCGTTGCGAAGCATGTTCTTTGTAATCAGTTTCTCTACCGCTATGAAATCGTATATCTTCACAATTTCAGAAGTTAATCTATGAAGATAATCCCTCTCCCCGTCCGATACCCTCTGCCATTCCCTGGCGAGCAGGGATACGGCTTTGCGCCAATTATTGCTTCTCCTCTCCTTGCGGGATACTGAGCGTTGCAGGCGTTTGATCTCCTTCATGTCTATCTCCCGCTTCTCCACTGTCTCCCCGTTGCTTAGAGTCAGACGCTTCGATATCCCCATGTCTATTCCCACGGGGTTAGTGACCGGCTTAGTCTCGGGTGTCGGCAGCTCGTAGGACAGGGCAACTTCTGTACGCAGGGCCTTCCTGGTAATTCTGATTGCCTTGAGCCGGCTATTCGGGGGGAGTTCTCGAGAGGTCTTCAACTCTATCCGGGGAAGCCCCTTTATCTTGAGGACTATCTTGTTCCCTTCCCGCTTCAGCATTTGCCAGCACTGGTCGTTTATCTCTATCGTCCGCCAGCGTCTGGAGCTCTTGAACCGGGGAGAGCCCGCTTTCTCCTTCCTCTCCACCCTGCGGAAAAACGACTTGTACGCCTTGTCTATCCTGCCCACGACCCCTCGGAACACCTGAACGCTTATATCGGCATACTCGGGATCATCCGCCCTGACCTCGGTCAGTTCCTTGCACTGGTCGTAATATGAGCGGGACTTGCGGGTCTTTTTATAGCAGTCAATCCGGGACTCAAGGCAGGCGTTGTAGAGCGTGGCGCACATCCCGAAAATACGGGAGAGCGCTTCATGCCCCGGCCTTGACAACTTCACCCTGCATTTATAAGTCCTTATCATTACTATATTATACCCGACTCTGTCTAGTATTGTATATAATTCCCAGTCTCATCATCTAATCCCTCACGTATTGTAAGAACTCTTCGCTCAGAAGCTCAGGGCCCAGTATCTGATGCAGAGTTTCCTTTCGGGGAAACACGTAGGTAACGGCGGCGCTTGCGAGTTCCGTTCCGTCCTCATTCCTTATGACCGAATCGACTTCAACTCTTCTTCCCCTGATCTCCCTTATCTTGGCTCTCACGTCAAGCATTGCGCCGCTTGGAACCTTCTTCATGTAAGCAATGTCTATCTTCGCCGTAAAGGCAATCTTGCGGGTTTCATTGAACATGGCCCAGAAAGAAACCTCGTCGACAAGGGCGCACTGAACTCCCCCGTGCACTATCCCCGGCCAGCCGCAGAAATGCTCATCCGTACAGATGGTGGTGAACACCTCATCGGTTTCCTGATCATGAAAAAACTTAAGGCGAAGTCCGTGCTCATTGTGCGGACCGCATGCAAAGCAGTTATAGCCCGGAAAACCGGAGAGCACGTTTTCTATTTCCTTTATCATCAATCACCCTCCGCGATCTTCGCTACCGCGGCCACAAGTTCGTCAGGTTCAAGGTTTATGACCTTTACTCCCTGGGTGCTGCGTCCCGTATTGCGTATCCCCGAGACGCTCGTCCTTATGAGCTTGCCCGCCTGATCGCTTATAATCATGATCTCCGTCTCGTCATCCACCTGAAACGCCCCGACCACCCTTCCGTTTTTCTCGGTTATGTTGACGGTCTTCACACCAAGCCCTCCCCTCTTTGTGAGCCTGTACTCGGAAATGCTGGTGCGCTTGCCGTAACCCATCTCTGTCACCGTTAGTATCTGCGCGTTCTGGTTCCTTATGACCTCAAGGCTCACCACTTCGTCCCCTTCTCTGAGATTTATGCCCCTGACTCCGGTAGACACACGGCCCATGTTTCTTACGTCAGTACCCTTGAATCTGATCGCCTGTCCGTTCCTTGAAGTGAGAAGCACTTCGTCTTCTTCAGACGCAAGCTCTGCCCCCACAAGCTCATCTCCATCACGTATGTTAAGGGCGATTATTCCCCCTACGCGAGGGTGGGAATAGGCCTTGAGCTTCGTTTTCTTGACGATTCCGTTCCGGGTCGCCATGACTATGGAAACATCTTCCGAGAAGTCTCTTACGGGCAGCACTGCCGCCACGGATTCCCCCTTGTCAAGGTTAAGCAGGTTCACCATGGCCCTTCCCCGCGCCGCGGGGGTAGCCTCTGGAATCTCGTAGACCTTGAGCCAGTAGCATCTCCCGAGGCTTGAGAAAAACAGAATGCTGTTATGCCTTGATGCGGTGAACAGGTCGTTAACGAAATCGGTGTCCCTCGTGCCCATTCCGGTTCTGCCCCGCCCGCCCCTTCTCTGGTTCCTGTAAACACTGAGAGGTATGCTCTTTATGTAGCCCCCGTAGGTCGTGGTAACCACCATCTCCTCGTCGGTTATAAGGTCCTCAATGGATATCTCCCCGACATCCTCCACGATCTCTGTTCTCCTAGCGTCCCCGAACTTTTCCCTGAGTTCGGTGAGTTCCTCAACCGCGAGATCGAGTATGAGCTTTTCGCTCCCCAGTATCTCCCTGAGTTTCGCCACGGTTGCTATAAGCTCTCGTCTTTCCTCGAGTATCTTGTCCCTCTCAAGCGCAGTAAGCCTCTGAAGACGCATCTCCAGGATGGCCTGGGCCTGACGCTCAGAAAGTGCAAACGTCCGCACAAGGCCAGCTTTCGCGGCCGCGGGGCTCTCCGAGCCTTTTATGAGTTCCACGATCTCATCAAGGTTATCAAGAGCGATCTTGAACCCCTCGAGGATGTGAAGACGCTCCTCGGCCTTTCTGAGCTCGTACTGGGTTCTGCGGGTAATTACTTCCTTTCTGTGTTCTACGAAGTGGGCTAGGAGTTCCTTTAAGCTAAGAACCTTCGGCTGGTTTCTCACAAGCGCGAGCATTATGATGCCGAAAGAGGTGTACATCTGCGTATGCTTGTAGAGCTGGTTTAAAACCACCTGGGCGTGCTCTCCGCTTTTAACGTCGATAACAAGCCTTATACCCTCCCTGTCGGACTCATCCCTTATATCGGAGACACCCTTTATTTTCTCCTCTCTCACAAGTTCGGCGATCTTCTGCGCGAGGCGCGCCTTGTTAACCTGGTAGGGAAGCTCGGTGACGATTATCACCTCCCTGTTCCCCTTTTTCTGCTTCTCTATAGCTACCCTGGCCTTCATCCTTACTATTCCGCGACCGGTGGCGTAGGCGGTGCGAATGTCATCCCTACCGCTTACGAAACCCCCCGTCGGGAAATCCGGCCCCGGCATGATCCGAAGCAGCCTGTCAACGGTGATTTTGGGGTCTCGTATCTGCGCCACCACGGCGTCGAGAAGCTCCCCGAGGTTATGAGGAGGAATATTGGTCGACATGCCCACAGCGATTCCAGAGGAACCGTTCAGAAGAAGGTTGGGCACCTTGGTCGGCAGTACGCTCGGTTCGAGTTCTCCCCCGTCGTAGTTGGGATAAAACTCGACTGTTTCCTTATCAAGATCCTCGAGCATCTCAGAAGAAATTCTCGAGAGCCTTACTTCCGTGTAGCGCATGGCCGCCGGACTGTCCCCGTCAACGGAACCGAAATTGCCCTGTCCGTCGACAAGCGGAATTCTCATGGAAAAATCCTGGGCCATCCGGACAAGGGAGTCGTAGATCGCCGAGTCTCCGTGAGGGTGGTATTTACCCATGACATCCCCCACCACTCTGGCGGATTTCTTGTAGGGACGATTCCAAACATTTCCGACCTCGTTCATTCCGTAGAGAATCCTCCTGTGAACGGGCTTGAGTCCGTCGCGCACGTCGGGAAGAGCCCTTCCGACTATCACGCTCATCGAGTAGCTGAGATAGGACTCCTTCATCTCATCTTCAATGTTTACAGTCTGCACTCTGGATGAAGTGTCCATTCCTGAAAAAGCCCTCCGGAGAAAAGAAAAAGAATGGTTGTGAAACAAACCGGTTAGAATGGTATTTTACATGAATAAATCCGTGAATTCCAGAGCAAGACAGGGAGCAAATCCGGAGGCTTAGACGAAAGAGTTGAAATAATCGATATGCGCATACTTACAGGGCAATCCAAGGGCAAAAAACTGAAAGTCCCAAGGGGAAAATCACTTAGACCCACGGCGTCCAGAATAAAAAAATCCATTTTCGACATCCTTGGCCCCGAAGTGGCGGGAACAAGGGTGCTTGATCTTTTCTCAGGCTCGGGGAATCTGGGAATCGAGGCTCTGAGCCTGGGAGCCGCATTTTGTGTCTTCGTTGAGAAAAACCCCGGCACAACGGGAATAATCGCCCAGAATCTGCGTTCCTTGGGATACACGGAACGATCAAGAATACTCAATTTTGATTTCAGAAAAGCATTGAGTATGTTAAGTGCGGAAAATCGCGGGTTTGATGTTGTTTTCGTCGATCCCCCGTACGAGCTTTACGAAAAGACCGAGCCTCATGAGCTTGCCCGCGATATACGAAGCGTCGTCGGGGAGAAGGGAGTAATGGTTATTGAACATCCATCCAGAAACGTTATTAATTCTGAAGGACTTGACGTGAGAACCAAAAAATACGGAGGTACCTCCGTAAGTTTTCTAAGGAGGCTAGATTGAACGGCAAAACTGTAATCTATCCGGGTTCCTTCGACCCTTTCACAAACGGGCACCTTAACATAATCACCCGGGCCGCGGGAATATTCGAGAAAATAATAATTTCGGTCGGACACAATACTTCAAAGAAAACGACGCTCTCGACCGAAGAAAGAGTATCTCTGATCGCCGAGGTGACCAAGGATTTCCCCAACGTCGAGGTTGAAAGCTTCGAGGGACTGCTGGCCGACTACATAAGAGAGAAGGAAACCAACACCATACTGCGCGGAATGAGGTGTCATTCGGACTTTGAATACGAACTTCAGATGGCCACCGCAAACAAGCTTATGAACGAAGAGGTGGAAACGCTGTTTATGGTGACCGAAAGCCAGTTCTCTCACATAAGCTCCTCTCTGATAAAGGAAATCATTTCCCTGGGAGGTTCCGCAAAAGATTTTGTGCCAGCAGTGGTTGAGGAAAAACTGATTGAAAAACTTCGCCCGGCCGGAGAACGGAGGAAATGATAAAGTGAGACTTTCAGAGAGGGTCAGCAATCTGAAACCTTCTGCAACTCTGACCATAACGGCAAAAGCCAAGTCGCTTCGTGCCCAGGGAGTCGACATCATAGGGTTCGGAGCGGGGGAACCCGATTTCGACACCCCGGAGAACGTGAAAAAAGAAGGCGTGGCCGCGATTAAAAACGGTTTTACGAAATATACTGCCGTGGGTGGAATCGACGAGCTCAAAGACGCGATAGCGGCGTCTTTGAAAAAAGATCACGGCCTTGAGTACTCAAGGGACGAAATACTGGTTTCCTGCGGGGCAAAACACTCGATATACAACATCACCCAAGCACTTTTCGAATCTGGAGACGAAGTCATAATTCCGGCCCCCTACTGGGTTTCCTATCCCGAGCAGGTGGCGCTTACGGGCGCAACCCCGGTGATCATGGACACAGATGAACGCAGGCTTTTCAAAATCACCCCGGAGCAGCTTCAGGCAGAGATAAACGAAAGGACGCGGGCCCTTATTCTTAACTATCCTTCGAACCCAACGGGAACCACTTATTCGCGCGGGGAACTTGAGGAGATAGTAAAAGCAGCCCTAGACGCCGACCTGATTATAATTTCAGATGAAATATACGAAAAAATAATCTACGCAGATACTGAACATGTATCTGTCTGCTCTCTTAGCGACAAGGCTAAGAAATCCACTATACTCGTAAACGGAGTATCCAAATCCTACTCAATGACCGGATGGCGCATAGGATACGCCGCCGGAGACAAAAGAGTAATAAGCGCGATGGCGAAGCTGCAAGGCCAGTCAACCTCAAACCCCTCTTCAATCTCGCAGATGGCAGCCCTTGAGGCGCTTAGAGGACCGCAGGAGCTGCTAGGCAAAAGGGCAAGGGAATTTGAGAGAAGGAAGAACTTCATAGTAAAAAGGCTGAACGAAATCCCGGGATTTACCTGTTTTAACCCCATGGGAGCGTTCTACGTGTTCCCGAGCATAAGCGGTTTCGTGGGGAAAGCATACGGAGATAAGAGAATCGACGGATCAGTTTCGTTTACCGAATTCCTGCTCGAAGAGGCGAAAGTAGCCGTCGTTCCTGGCATAGCCTTCGGAAAAGAAAACTACCTCAGGATATCCTACGCGATGTCCATGGAGAACATAGAAGAGGGCTTAAACAGAATTGAAGAGGCGGTAAAAATCCTGCTCTGATTCGAAATGGACTCCTTTAAAATCGGCCTTTCCGCAACACTCTCAGGACGCCACGCGATCCAGGGCAGGGAAAGCCTCCGGGGAATAAAACTTTTTACCGAGGAACTGCTCTCTAGGGGAGGAATAGAGACGGGGGATGGAAAATCCCTGGTTCCGGAACTCGTCTTCTATGACGACGAGAGTATCCCCGAAAAAACAAAGGAGAACACCCTCCGCCTTATAGGAAAAGACAGAGTAGACATACTGCTGGGGCCATATTCAAGCAGCCTAACGCTTGCGTGCGTTGAGACTGCAGAGAGAGCCCAAAGAGTAGTGTGGAATTACGGCGGGTCGCTTGACGATATTCCTTCTCGCGCCCGGGGCAAAACGGTAAGCGCGATAACCGGGGCATCTTCTTACTTCCAAGCGGTCGTGGATATGATCCACAACTGCTATAACCAAGCTGTGGAGCTCTTCGTTTTGCGTCTTGGGGGAAGCCGCTTTTCCCAGACCGTGTGCGAAGGGGCTCTGCTTCGCGCGGAGAAACTAGGTATTTCGGCAGCCGTTTATGATTTTCCCTCCGGCACAGAAGACTTCTCCACCGTACTTGCCCGCCCAAAAAGCCGTAGCGCTTCCTGCGTGCTCTGCTGCGGGGGGATGGAAGACGACATAAATCTCGCCAAGTGGATACGGAGGAACTCAGACCTTGACTTCGGGGTAGTGGCGACGCTTGCGGCGGCGGTAAACGAGTTTGAAAAACGTCTCGGGCGGGAAGCAGACGGTTTTGTCTCGACAAGCCAGTGGGAACCGACGCTTTCTCTGTCTCCTGATTTCGGCCCGACTCCCAGGGAGTTTTCAGACAGGTTTGCCCGCGCCTACGGATACACGCCCGACTACACCGCCGCACAGTCCTATAACATGGGAGTTATAATCGAAAATCTAATAGAGACAACAGGCAAAACGGACGAACAGGTACTCCTGCGCGAAGCCCTGCGCTCCCGCTTCGCGACTTTTTACGGGGATTTCCGTATTGATCCCGAGACCCTGCGGCAGACGGGACACCGGATGCTGGTAACCCAGTGGCAGGACGGGGAGAAAAAAATAGTTTTTCCGAAAGAACATTCTAATTCCCGGCTCATAGTCTGAAGGGTGGTGGAGCCGACGGGAGTCGAACCCGCGACCTCATGAATGCCATTCATGCGCTCTCCCAACTGAGCTACGGCCCCGCATAAAACAGGAGTATAAATCTAGTTTCTAGGCAAGCGCATGTCAAACCAATAGTATAAGCTCGCCGGTGTTTCCAGAACAGACGAGAAAAACTGAACATCATCAATGAATGGTTCGAGACTCTCCCTTAGTTCCTCATTGATGACAAGAGTCTCGAGGTGTTCACGGCTTGCTGGTGAAGCTCAAGGCCACCTCGTATCCAGCGGACTTACGCCCACATTTGCC
>JAPOYE010000110.1 GCA_026706695.1 Candidatus Dadabacteria bacterium
CTGCCCGTAACTTTTTAATAAAACTGCACCCCGTATCTAGAACGGAATCACCGTGGCGAAAACTCAGGCGATCTTTACTTTCAAGCTCCGGTATGTATTTTAGTCTGTTTGTAGATTAAAACGTTCTCCGCAGTGGGGAAGGAAGCGGACAATTGGGAATAAAATACAACCGGCCTGAAGTAAACAGGCAGATTACAAAACAGCTTATAAGTGACTACGGAGCGATTGTTTCCACGCTCGTGAAGGTTTTCGGCTACGAGAGCCTTGAGCACGTGCAGAGAGTATGTGCCAACTCTTTTGAGAAGATGAGGGCCAGATGGGGAAAAGACGGAATTCCCCAGGATCCCCAGAGCGCGGTGTGGGCTGATATAACGGAGAGCTCAAACAAGCTTTTCTGCAGGAAGATAAACTATCTCTCCAGAGCAAACGGTGCGAAGAGAAGGATCGACGTATCGGGGTTTCACCTCTCCTTTCCAGATAAAGAGGAAGTGGCGAAAAACCAGGTCGAGATGCTTTTCGCCCTGTGCGCGCCCGGAGTTGAAAGTTCCATCCGGAAATATCTCGTACTGAACGTGCTCTGCGGCTTTTCCTGCTCTTCCCTCGCCAGGATACTGGAGAGAAACGAGAAGTCCCTCGAAGAGCAGCTCGCTTCGGAGAAAAAGAAGATCACCGAAGCGGCCGTTCGGATGACCGGGGCCGATATGGAGAAAAATCTCGGGACGGTGACCAAGAACATATACGAGATTTTCAGCCTCGGCCAAAACGGTATCCGCAAGGCAATGCCCCCGATCGCCTCCTTGTGCTTTTCCGCGATAAGGCTTGGCGAAATGCTGCTTGATTTCTCCGCAACGAAAAAACCCGGGGTTCACGCCCTTGTATCCTTCATGCTGCTAAACGCCTCGAGACTTCAGACCATGAACGACGGCAACGGAAGACCGCTTGGGATAAAGGAGCAGGACAGGGGGCTTTGGGACAGGGACATGATCAAAAGGGGATTTGAGCACCTTGCCCTCTCGGCTGAAGAAGGAGAAGAGGTAACGGAGATTCACCTGAAGGCAGGCGTTGACGCCGTTCACTCTCTAGCCAAAAAATACGGAGACACGAACTGGGACCGGATTATCTCACTTTACGACAAGTACCTGGCGTGCAACTACTGTCCGCTTGTCGAACTTCAAAAAGCAATCGCTATCTCCAAAACCCGAGGGCCGCAGGAAGGTCTTCGCGTCATAGGGGGAATACGCGGGGTTGAGGAGCTCCGCTCGCACGATCTCCTGTATTCAACCCTTGGAAATCTTCATTTCCAGCTCCATAAGTACGAAGACGCGATATCGAATTTCAACCGCGCGATCGGCCTTGCCGAGGACTCTTTCGAAAAGGCATTTTATTCCAAAAAGATAAAGATCTGCGAGGACAGGATGAACATGTCGAAGCGCTACAGGTATGGAGTGTCCTTCTGAACACTCCCCGGTCGCTTAATATGCCCGCGGACTCGATCCTTAAACACGCCTTCATACTCTGTCTTGTTTTATCCGTCGCACTCTCTTCCGCCCGCGCGGAGCCCGGTTATTCAAATAAAAGTACGGCGGAATCCACATCTTTTCGAAACGGGATGGTTGTATCCGAGGAGCAGATCGCTACCCACATCGGGCTCTCCGTACTCAAGGAAGGCGGAAACGCCGTTGATGCAGCGGTCGCCGTCGGATTCGCCCTTGCGGTCACTCACCCGAGAGCCGGAAACCTCGGGGGCGGCGGATTCATGCTGGTCCATCTAAGCAAAACGGGACGGACAGTCGCCATAGATTACAGGGAAAAAGCCCCGCTTGGGGCCACGCGCAACATGTTCCTCGATGAGACCGGGGAGGTTGACATGGAACGGGCACGGCACAGCATCTATTCCTGCGGGGTTTCGGGAACGGTCGCGGGGCTTTCGCTGGCCCTTGAAAAATACGGAACCATGCCGCTTGAAAAGGTTCTTGCGCCGGCAATAAGGCTCGCGGAGGAAGGGTTCGCGGTTACGCCGGAGTTCAGGAAATCGCTCCTGAAGGCAAAGTGGCGCTTGAAAAAATCAGGCGAGAGCATGGAGATTTTTTTCAAAAACAACGGAGAGCCGCCCCGGGAGGGAGAAATCCTCAGGCAGAAAAACCTTGCGTGGAGCCTCAAGGAGATAAGCAAAAACGGTCCCGGGGCGTTTTACAGGGGGGCAATAGCGAAAAAAATCACGGCTTACATGAAAAAAGAGGGAGGCCTCATAACCGAACGGGACCTTGCCTCTTACGAGGCTCTCATAAGAGAACCGGTGACCGGAAGCTACAGGGACTACAGCATCCACTCGATGCCGCCTCCAAGCTCGGGTGGGGTCCATCTTATCCAGATGCTTAACATTCTCGAGCGCTATCCCCTCTCGCAATACGGCCATAACTCCGCACGCTACGTCCATATTCTCTCGGAAACCATGAAGCTCGCCTATGCGGACAGATCAAAACATCTGGGCGACCCGGACTTCTCCCCCGTTCCCACAGCACACCTTGTCTCAAAACAGTACGCAAAACGCCAGGAAGTCCGCATCAATCCCCAAAAAGCGACTCCGAGCAGATACGTAAAGCCCGGCTCACCAGTCCCCGCCGGAGGCACTGACACCACCCACTTCACCGTAGCCGACAGATTCGGAAACGTGGTTTCAAACACATACACGCTTAATTTCACCTACGGCTCGGGCCTCGCTGTGCCGGGAACAGGGATCCTGCTGAACAACGAAATGGATGATTTCTCGGCAAAGCCCGGAGCGCCGAACGCATACGGCCTAATCGGCGGTGAAAAAAATTCCATTGCCCCCGGTAAAAGAATGCTGAGTTCCATGACCCCGACCATTGTGTTTAACGACGAAAAGCTTTTTCTAGCGACGGGAGGCAAGGGGGGAAGCAGAATAATAACCTCAGTGCTTCAGGTCATCCTGAACGTGATTGACCATAAAATGAGCATACGGGAGGCCGCATCGGCCCCGAGGATACACCACCAGTGGCTCCCCGACACCCTGTACATAGAAAGAGAAGCAGGGGAAGATCTGGAGGCCGGGTTGCGGAAAAAAGGATACGAAGTGAAAAGAACCGGTCCGATGGGAAGTACGCAGAGCGTGGCGAGGATCAACGGGCTTTTTCACGGAGCGACCGATCCCAGGCACCCGGGAGGGCTGGCGCAGGGGTACTGATCCGCATGCTGCGCCCGGAAAAGCAAATCGCCCCTAACCCGTCTTTCGCCGTCACGTAGCGGACCCTGAGCATGGTAGGATTAACTTTGAAAACAGAATTCATTGGAGGGCTCTTAATGTTCCGATGTCCGCACTTTCTCCTTGCTGTTACGATCCTTTTAGGGCTTGTCAGCGCCGCCCGGGCCCAAACTTTCAATTCTGTCGTCGTATTCGGTGACAGCCTGAGTGATTCTGGGAATATCGCCCAGATCAGCGGACTTCCGCCCGGCACGAGCTTCACCACGAATCCAGATCCGGTCTGGGCCGAAATCGTGGCCCGGGCTTTCGGGGCATCCGGAACCAATTCGCTCGCCGGAGGGACGAACTACGCATGGGGCGGCGCCTGCGTAGACCCAAACGTCGCTTGTGAAAACCCTGTGCCTACAACGCAGCAACAGATTAGCCAGCATCTCTCCGGAGGAAATGCCGACCCGGATACGCTTTACATGATCTGGGGCGGCGCAAACGATATAAGCGCCATCGCCGGGGAAAATCAGTCTGACGTCCAAGGCGCCCTCAATGGCGCCCTGAAAGCGGCAGAAGCGTACGTAGATCAAATCCGAGGTCTCCAGAACGCCGGCGCGCGTTACGTCGTGGTGCTCAGCGTGCCCGACGCCGGCAAAACCATAAACGCTCAGCGTGACGGGCCTGTAGCCGCGGCTGGACTCTCCGCTCTAGTCCAGGTCTATAATGAAGCTCTGGATACGGGTCTCGGATCTCTTGAGCACGGAATCATTCCCGTGAATGTCTCTGTCCTGTTGGACGAGATGACTGAAAATCCTGGAAACTACGGATTCACCAACATTGATGAGATAGCTTGTACTCCCGGTTCCAACCCCCTGCGCCCTAGCGGGGGACTGGAGTCGCTTGTCTGCGGTCCGGCCGATTCAGGCTATCTTTCACCTCCCAAAACTGATGAAACTTATTTTTTCGCGGACGGCTCCCATCCCAGTGGCCTGGGCCATGCGGCAGTCGCAAGTATGGTAATTTCCACTCTTGAGGCCCCGGTTCAGGTATCGCTTGGAGGGGAAGCAGGAGTAGAAGTTGCCAGGGCGCACCGCGACGCCGTATTTACGGAGCGGATGCTTGACCTCGGGTTTAATCGCTCGGCCGGGAAATGGCACAGCTACGCGAGGGGCCTTACAGGCAGATACAATCTCGAATCCCCGCCGCGTCTGGGCAAAACGCAGGCCGAAATGCATGTGCTCACCCTGGGCACCGACTACCGCATTGGGGATGGGCTTTACCTGGGCGCGGCATTGAGCCTTGGGAACCACGACAATGATCTCTCGGGCGCAAGCATTGACAGCATCGTTGTGACAGGCTCGCTGCACGGCACCCTTATCTACGACGTTTTCTACCTGAGCGGCGCCTTTAACGGAGGCAGGACATCTATTGACATCAACCGCTCGATCCGGCTCGGAGCGGCGCTACGCACGGAGCACGGCTCCACAAGCTCCTATCAGTTCGGAACCGATGTCGAATTGGGCTGGGTTTCGAGCACATCCGAGAGGTACAGACATAATCTGTTTCTGGGACTCGGGTGGCTTAATCAGAAAATCGACGGCTACAGTGAAATCGGCTCCACGTCCACATCGATGAACTTCTCGGACTTTGAACGCGACTCCCTATTTGCGAGAGCGGGTTATCAGTTCAAAGGAAATCTAGGTCTAGGCGAAAGGCTGTTACCATACCTCCGCGTCTCTTACGAGAGAGAGCTTAACGACGATTCCGTTCCGGTCACCGCGGGATCGAACACCATGTCCGGCCGCTTTACTCTCCCGGGTTTCAAACCGCCGAATGAATGGATAAACGCCGACGGCGGCCTTACCGCCAACATCGGCAGCCGGACGAGAACTTTCGTCGGCTACTCCGGGCGCTTTGGCAACGACTCCAACCTCAGCCATGAGTTCAGTCTCGGAGTGCGCATGACATTCTAGAAAGCGGTTATTGAGCCGAGATGTAAAGCATCCTGTCTATCGATTTCTTGGCCTTCCGAGCAATATCCTCGGGAACCCTGACCTCGTAGACCTCCTCCCTTAGGGAATTGAGTACCTTATCAACCGTTATCATCTTCATGTACTCGCAGACCGCGTCGGCCTTGGCGGGGTAGAACTCCTTCTCGGGGCTCTGTTTCCTGAGAGTGTGAAGAATTCCGGTTTCAGTGGCGACCACGAACTCGGGGGTGTCGGAATTCCGGGTGTAGTCAATCATCTTTCCCGTAGAGAAAAACTTGATCTCCTTTGCCAGCTCGTCGTCCCTAGCCGCGGAATGAAGAAAAGACGTGGTGCAGCCGCACTCGGGGTGAACTATCATCTCCGCGTTGGGATAGGATTCCTTTATCCTCCTTATATCCTTCGGACGTATCCCCGCGTGCACGTGGCATTCCCCGGGCCAGATGTGAATTTTCCTGCCCGTAGCCTTGGAGACAAATGCCCCCAGGAACATGTCCGGCAGAAAAAGTATCTCTCTGTCCCTGGGAATGGATTCCACTATCTTGACGGCGTTTGAGGAAGTAACGCAGTAGTCGGTCTCCGACTTGACGGCGGCCGAGGTGTTCACATAGGAAACCACGAGCGCGTCCGGGTGTTCGGATTTCCACTTTTTGAGCTGCTCCAGGTTTATGGTCTCGGCAAGGGAGCACCCCGCCTCGGGATCGGGGATGAGCACCTTTTTGTCGGGAGAGATTATGGAAGCGGTTTCGGCCATGAAGTGGACTCCGCAGAAGATGATGATTTCCGCGTCGGTTTCAGAAGCCTTCTGCGAGAGACCTAAGGAATCCCCCGTGTAGTCGGCAAGGTCCTGGATTTCGGGTATCTGGTAGTTATGGGCCAGAATTACCGCGTTTTTTTCCTTTCTGAGCCTGTCTATTTCTTCTGAAATGTCATGTAAGCTGTCCATCTCAACAGCCGGGCATCCCCTATTTAGCCCGCAACTTTCAGTCTAACACATCAAAAGAAATATCTAAACACGGAGCCGAGTGCGTAAGAGCTCCGACAGATATGAAATCGACTCTGCTTTGCGCCATCTCCCTAACGTTCTCAAGAGTAACCCCGCCGGAGACCTCGACAAGCGCGCGGCGGCCTATCAGGCGCACGGCCTCCCCGATTTCCCGGATGTCCATGTTGTCAAGCATTATGACGTCAACGCCGCAGGAAACCGCCTCCTTTACCTGCTCCATGGTTTTGGTCTCCACCTCTACGGAGAAATCCGCTCCGACGCCCCGCCTCGCCCTCTCGACCGCCGCCGCTATGCTCCCGGCGGCCTTTATATGGTTGTCCTTTATGAGCACTCCGTCGTAAAGCCCGGCGCGGTGATTATGTCCCCCGCCGACCGCCACGGCGTATTTGCTGATCCACCTGAGTCCCGGAAGGGTTTTTCTGGTGTCTTTTATCTTCACTCCGGAACCGGCTACGGCCTCGACGAAAAAAGAAGTGAGAGTCGAGATGCCGCTCATTTTCTGAAGGATGTTAAGAGCGGTCCGCTCCGCCGAAAGAATCGCCCTGCTTCTGCCCGTAACGCGGGCGAGAGTGTCTCCCGGCGAAACCCTGTCCCCGTCATGGACAATCTCTTCCCACGTGCAGTCCGGATCAAGTTTCCGGAAAACGGCGCCGGAAAGTCCCAGCCCTGAAACCACGCCGGTCCCCTTCGCGCGCACTTCTCCGGTTAAAACGGCGTCTTCGGGAACTATGCTCCCGGTCGTAACGTCTCCGCTCCCTATATCCTCCCGAAGAGCAAGCTCCAAAACGGCGTCAACTTCCTGCGGGTAATTTTCGTGCGTCTTCATCAGTCGGCTCCGTAGCTCTCCAGATTCTTCCTGAAAACCAGATGTTTTTCATAATCCGAGTCCTCCTCCGGATAATCAGACCTCATGTGGGCTCCCCGGGACTCCTTCCTCGAAAGAGCTGCGCGCGCGACGAGCAGACACACATCCAGCATCGTCCCGAGCTTAAAGCCAAACCATCCGGGAACGTCCCTGGCTGCCGAGGAAACCTCCTCGAGCCGCGCAACGAATTCCTCCATGCCCTCTCGCTCTCTCACTATCCCGAGATGCGTGCTCATCCCCCCGATTATTGAGTCCTTGGCTTCGTTGAAAAACCCGGCATCGGCTTCTCTGGTGTCGGCAAGCATAAAGCCTTCGAAATCTCCGCTAATGTCTCCCGTATGCTGCCTGCCGGACGCGCTGTCAACACACCTCTTGGCAAACACCATGCACTCGAGAAGGGAATTGCTCGCAAGGCGGTTGGCACCGTGGACGCCAGTGTTTGAAACCTCTCCGCAGGCGTAAAGACCCTCTATGTTCGTCTCTCCCATGAGACTGGTCCTTACCCCGCCTATGGTGTAATGGGCGGCGGGAGCAACGGGAATGCGGTCTTTGGGAAGATCAAAACCCGAATCCCTGCAGAGCCTGTCTATGTTAGAGAACCTTTTCCTTACGAATTCGGGATCCATATGGGAGAGATCGAGATACACATAGTCTTCTCCGCAGGACCTCATCTCGCTGTGAATCGCCTTTGAGACCACGTCTCTCGGCGCAAGTTCAAGGAGGGAACTGTAGTGTTCCATGAACCTTTCGCCCCGGGCGTTAAGGAGATAGGCTCCCTCCCCCCTTATCGCCTCGGTGAGAAGAAAGGCGTCGCCTTTTTTGCCGCTGAAAACAGTGGGGTGGAACTGAACGAACTCCATGTCGGAAATCTCGGCTCCCGCTCTCCAGGCAAGCGATATGCCTTCCCCCGAGGCCCCTTCCGGATTGGTGGTCCTACTGTAAAGGGCGCTTGCGCCGCCGGTGGCGACTATGGTGCAGGGAGAAGAAATTCTCACGTAGCTTTCCCTCCCCTCGTCGTAACCCCAGACGCCGTAGCATCTCTCTCCGTCCGAGATTATGTCGGTAACGGTGACAAGCTCAAGAATGGCTACCGACTCGCTTGAACTTACAAAAGAGATGAGGAACTCGATCATCTCCTTTCCCGTCGAGTCGCCTCCCGCGTGAAGAACTCTTCTTTTCGAGTGGCCGCCTTCAAGGCCGAGCAGAAGACCGCTGTCGTCGGAATCGAACTTCATGCCGAGGTTTATGAGGTCTGTTACCCTCTCCCTTCCATCCTCGACCAGGATCTGCACGGCGCGGCCATCGCAAAGCCCTCTTCCCGCGGCAATCGTGTCCTCCTTGTGAAAGATGGGCGAGTCCTCGGGGTCGACCGCAGCCGCGATTCCTCCCTGAGCCCAGTATGAATTGCTTTGCACGAGGGTCTGCTTGGTCACCACCACGCACCGGCCAAGGGAAGACGCGCACACCGCGGCGTAGAGACCCGCAAGCCCCCCGCCCACAACAAGAAAATCGCACTCGACGTCAATAATTTCTGCGCTCATTAAAACCGCCCGGCTTCCCCCCTAGCTCACCGCCGATATAAGAGAATCCTCTATCTTTTTGAGTTTCTTGGCACCGCTTATCTTGCGCCCTCTCGAGTCACGCACGTAAAACGTGTCGGCGACCTGATCCGCCCTGGTCGAAATCTTGGCGTAGTCAATCGAAAGATTCAGCTCGGCGATTGTTTTCGTGATGCTGTAGAGAAGTCCTTCCCGGTCGTGGGCATAAACCTCTATCACGGTCGCCTTATCTGAAGACTCGTTGTCAAACACGATTTCCGGAGGATACTCGGGAATTTTTCTTCCGTAGGAGGAATAGTTCCTCTTCCTCCTCTCAACCAGCCCGTCAACCTCAACATCTCCGTCAAGCACCTTGCTGAGGTTTTTGTCGACCTTTTTCCACACCTCTCCATACTCCTCTTCGGTCAGGTAATCGGTCCTCTCCACATAGAACACGTCGAAAGCCTTCTTGTCGAGAGTGGTTACGATTCTTGCCCCCAGGATATTGAGTCCGTTCGCGCTAAGAACCCCGCAGAACTCCGAGAATATACCCTTCTTGTCGGGAGCACAGACTGTAAACTCGTCGTATTCCTCGTAGCGGATTACCTCCGTTGCGAACTTTCCCTCAATCGAGTTCAGGAGCTTTACGTGGCGTAAAATGTTCTGTCTCGAAAACTGGCCGAAATAGGAAACCGGCATTTTTTTCAATATTTTCGTCACCTTGCGCTCGGGAATCTCTCCGGCGGCGTCTGCCACTATGTCCGAGGTCATCTTCTGCATCCACTCCTCATCGGTTTTACGCCGGTACGTGCCCGCCGACATCTGCCGGAGGGTCTTCACATAGAGCTCCTGGAGCAGCATTCCCGTCCAGTCTTTCCACACGTCGGGACCAACCGATCTTATATCCGCAAAAGTGAGCAGGTAGAGAAGAGAGAGTGTTTCCTGGTCCGGAATGGACTTGGCCAACCTGTTCAGAACGACCGGGTCGTCAAGATCCCTTCTCTGGGAAAAATGAACCATGGCCAGATGATGTCTCACCAGAAATTCAAGCTGCTCCGCGTCGGAGGCACTAAGACCCATCCTCTCGGCTATCTTCGGGATCATGGCAGCCCCTTTCTGCGCGTGGCTTCCCCCTTGGCCCTTCCCCATGTCGTGGAAAAGGCAGGCGAGGAAAAGAACATGTCTTTTCACCAAGGTTTCGGCGACCTTTGTGAGAAAGGGAAATTTTTCCTCGTATTCGTAATTTATAAGCCTTTCGATCTCCCTGACCATGAATATGGAGTGTATGTCGACTGTATAGACGTGGTAGGAATCGAACTGCACCATGCAGACTATTTTCCCGAATTCCGGAATGAAGCGGCCCAGAAGACGCATCTCGTTCATCTTGAGCAGCGTTTTAGAAACATCCTTTCCGAAACGCAGGAGTCTCAGGAACATCATGTTGAACTCCGGGTCGTTTCGGACCTTTTCGTCTATGCGGGTTGCCTGCTCGGCCATGAGAAGTTCCAGGTATTCCGTGAATTCGACCGAGTGGCGGTCAGCGTATTCAAACGCGCGCAGGAAATTGCAGAAGTCCTCGCTGAAAACGTTTCTGCTCGTCACGGAGAGATACTTGCCCCGTATTGTAAAACCGTGGTCAAGATGAATGGCCCTTTTGGCGAGCCTTCTTCGCGCGTACGCCCTCGTGCATTTTTCCGTCAGCCTTCGGGACTGCTGTACCAGCACCGCGGCGCGGAGGTAATAGATCCTCATGAACTTCTCCACCGCACGGAGCTTTCCGTCCCTGTAACCGAAGGATTTCGCTACCTGGACCTGAAGATCGAAACTCAGGTTGTCCTCCCTTTTTTTCGCCTGGTAATGCAACTGCGCACGCACAAGCATAAGGAAGTTAAGGCATTTGCGTATCGCCACGTATTCCCTCTCCGAGACAAACCCCCTCTGGAGCACCTCCTCGAAACTTTTGGCCTTGTAGCTTGCCTGTGCTATCCACATCGCCGTCTGGAACTCCCTGAGCCCTCCTCTTCCCTCCTTAACGTTAGGTTCGAGGATGTAGAGGGTTTTTCCGTATCTTTCGCCCCTTACGTCCCTTTCATCTATTTTTCTCCTTATGAAATCGTGTGAGATCTTGGGGAGCACCTCGCCGTAAATTTCGTTTTCAAGTTCGTCGTAAAGAGCCCTGTCCCCGCATATGAACCTCGAGTCAAGAAGAGAACTCAGGATGGTTACATCGTTTTTGTCCATTGAGAGCTCCCTGCACTCCTCAAGGCTTCTCGTGCAGTTCCCCACATCCATTTTCGTATCCCAGAGAAGGTAAAGAAGCCGCTCAACTACTTCCTCGGCCAGGCCCTTCGAGCCTTTTTTGTGAAGGAAAAGAAGATCTATGTCGGAGTACGGGGAAAGCTCTTCCCTGCCGTAACCCCCGAGAGCCACTATGGAGACGCCTTTGAGTTCCGGGTAACCGTACCGCGAAAGGGCCTGCTTGATGAACTCGTCCACAATCTCGGTTCTCTCTCGGGCAAGCTCGTAGCCTATGAGGGCCTTATTTTTCCTGCTCCTCGCGTAATGGCGCCTGCGTATATGCTCGTAGGAGTCCGTAAAAAAAGCCAGAAGCTCATTCTCAGTGGTCTCAAGTTCTTTCACTTTGGGATCCCGGGAAATAAATATCCGTTAAATCCTGACACTTAGCGCCACCCCGTCGCGAAGGGGAACCACCGTGGAGAAAAACTCCGGGTCCGAGAACAAAAGCCGGTTAAACTCCAAGACTCCTTCGGTGCTCTCAGAACCTCCGCCGCCGAGAACCCTCCCTCCCCAAAGCACGTTATCGGTAATGAGCATCCCTCCGGGGTTAAGCCTCTCCCGCGCAAGCTCGATGACCTGCGGGTAGTTCTCCTTGTCTATGTCATTGAATATCATATCAAATTTACGGTCCGAATTCGCCAGTACTTCGAGCGCGTCCCCGCAGACAAAGCGGAGCTTGCGAATCTGCCCGGCCCGCGTGAAGTACCCGCGCGCCGCCTCCGCGTTTTCCTCAAGCCAGTCCGTACAGGTTACCACGCCTCCGTCACCCAGAAAAAGGGAGAACCAAAGGGCCGAGTACCCGAACCCGGAACCCATCTCAAAAATGCTTTGCGGCCTGCGCAGAAGGCATATCTGCGAAAAAAACCTTCCCACAAGAGGCCCCACTATTTTCACGTCGCTTCCCTCAGCCCGCTTTTCCATCTCATAGAAAACCTCGTGGACGCGAGGATAGAGAGAGAGAATGTAATCTTCGATCTCGGGGTTCGTTATAATTGCGCCTTCGTCCATCACCCGTCCTCGCCCCGTCCGAAATCAACGAAGATCTCCCCCGTCCCCGCGGCCTTATTCTCCACTCTCGCAAGAACGAAAAGAAGATCCGAGAGGCGGTTAAGGTAAACCAGAATCCTGCTTCCCTCCTCGGAATCCCCGAAAAATTCCTCAACGCCTCTCTCGGCCCTCCTGCACACCGTGCGGGCGAGATGAAGCCAGGCGGCGCCCTCCGCCCCTCCAGGCAAAACAAATTCCCTAAGCTCTCCGACCTCTGGCAAAAACTCATCTATCCGTTCCTCAAGCCGTTTCGCCATCCCCGCGGTCACCCTCGGCGGGGAGAAAGTCGAATCCAGCGGGGTCGCCAAGTCGCTTCCCACGGTGAAAAGCGCGTTCTGTATTTCCCGCAGAAGCTCCTTAACCCTGGGATCGACCGCTTTTGTGCAGGCAACTCCCAGAACCGAGTTAAGCTCGTCCACATCGCCGTACGCATCGACCCTCGGCGATGATTTCCTCACCCTTTTTCCGCCCAGAAGCGAAGTTTTCCCGTCATCTCCAAGACCAGTGTAAACAGTAGTTATTCTCTTTTTAGGCATTTGAAAAAATTTTAACCGCCCTCCTGCGAGCTTCAATTGCGGTTTAAATCTCCTCCCTCCTGCGACACATCCCAAGCGCCTTGCCCGCCGCTTTAAATCATGTTAGTTTTTAATTTCCGGCTTTAAGTTGTGAGGAGGTTCGGATTGCCTTTCCCCCCCAGGCTAAGAGATAAGATACAAGAAATAGCGGATGACCACGAAACCAGGCTTTCGGCGCTTATTCCCGTCCTGCGGGAAGTGCAGAACGAATTCGGCTGGCTTTCCACCGAATCCATGGAAGAAGTCGCCGAGACACTTGATATTCCCGCCTCTTCGGTTCAGAACGTCGCGTCATTTTACACCATGTTTTTCACAGAACCCGTGGGGACTCACGTTATGTGGCTCTGCAGAACCCTTTCCTGTGCGCTTCGCGGAGCCGAGGGGTTGGAGCATCACCTATGCAAGCGCCTGGGAGTAAAAACCGGTGAAACAACGGCCGACGGAAAAATAACCTTTCTCGAAGCGGAATGTCTTGCCTCCTGCGGTACCGCCCCCGCCATGCTCGTGGACGATACTCTTTACGAGAACCTCACCGAGTCGGAAGTTGACAGAATAGTTGATGAAATTAAGAGAAGGGAATGAGCGAGAAACTTAGAAAGGACGCAAGGAAGCTTTTTGACCAGGCGCTTAAAGAAGCCGACCCGGGAAAATGCGTTCTGGAGCATATTAAACTCAAAGGCAAGCAACTTAAGGTCGGAGGGAAGAGCTTCAATCTCTCCGATTTCGAGTCGGTGTACGTCGTGGCCTTCGGAAAGGCCGCGTCCTCCATGGCCGCGGCGCTTGAGGAGCTTCTCGGCGAGCGGATAACCGGGGGAATCGTGGTATCAAATGTCCGTTCCGAGCAGGCTTTTCAGAAAATGGATTTTCATCTCTCCTCTCACCCGGTGCCGGATGAAAAAAGCGTCGAGGCGGCGAAAAAAGTAGTCTCGCTTCTCGAAGGATCGGGAGAGAAAGATCTCGTGATTTTCCTCATATCGGGAGGCGGAAGCTCGATACTCGCGATGCCAAGCGAAGGGCTCACCATAGGGGATAAAAGAGCGGTGACCCAGAGACTGATGCTGAGCGGAGTCGACACCTACGGCCTTAACACCGTGAGGAAGAAAATGTCGCAGACAAAAGGAGGAGGGCTTCTTAAAAAAGCCCTGCCCTCGCAGGTCATCACGCTGATTCTCTCGGATGTTGTGGGCGACCGGCTTGAATTCATAGCTTCGGGACCCACGGTTCCCGACACTACGACCTACGAGGACGCGTGGCGGGTCATAGAGGCACTTGAGCTTGAGCATAAAATTCCCCCTAGGGTGGTGGTGCATCTTGAGAGAGGAAGGGAAAAAAACAGTTCTCCCACGATGGACCGCGAGCAGTACGAACGGAGCGGAGCCACCACGGTTGTTGTCGGAAACAATCACAAGGCGATAATCTCTATGGAGAAGATGGCGAAGAAAATGGGGTACAACACGCTTTTTCTCTCCTCCCAGATATCTGGAGAGGCAAGGGAAGTGGCCAAGGTGCTTGCGGGAATCTCCTTTGATGTACAAAGGTTCGGAAGGCCTGTTAAGAAACCCGCCTGCATACTTTTCGGGGGAGAGACAACCGTGAACGTAACGGGGCGGGGACGCGGCGGGCGCAACACCGAGACCGCCCTTTCCTTCTGCTTTGAGATAATAGGGAGTAGTGGAATCGTGGGGCTTTTCGCCGGAACCGACGGAATAGACGGTCCCACGGACGCCGCCGGGGCGATATGCGACGGGCAATCACGCCTGATAGCAAGATCGATGGGCATAAGCGCGAGAGACCATCTTGCCGACAACGACTCTTACTCTTTCTTCGAAACCCTGGGCGATCTTATAAAAACCGGAAGCACGGGAACAAACGTCATGGACGTGGGAGTGGTTCTGATAGGAGAATGAAAAACCATCGGACAGGCGGAACAGGAGAGAACCTCGAACGATGGACAGTCTGACGAAATCACCCCTTCCGAGCAACGAAGAGGCGGAGCGCGCTGTACTGGGCTCTGTACTCATTGAAAGCAGCTCGATAAACCAGGTCCTCGAAATCCTTATAGCCGAGGATTTCTATAACGAAAGCCACTCCAAGATAATGAACTGCATGATAGATCTTGACAGGGAGGGCACACCCATCGACGTTCTTACCCTGTATGAGTGGATGGACTCCAAGGGGATCATAGAAGAAGTCGGGGGGGCCGCCTACCTCACCTACTTGGTCTCGACCGTTCCCACGGCGGGAAACGTCGCTCATTACGCGAGGATAGTAAAAGACAAGTCCGTCCTGAGGAAACTGGTGCTCACCGCAACTGACATAGCCCACCGCGGGTACGGACCCGATATCGAAGTTGACGAGTTCCTGGACAGGGCGGAGCAGTCAATCCTCGACATCGCCCAGAACAAGATAAAGCCAAGCTTCTGGCACTCAAGGGAGCTCGCACCGGTGGCGATAGACAATATCGAGAGGCTCTACAAGAAAAAAGAGCTCATAACCGGCTTAAGAACCGGCTTTGAGAAACTCGACCACCTGACCTCGGGTCTTCAGAGATCTGATCTCGTGATAATTGCCGCGCGCCCGGGGGCGGGAAAAACATCGCTCTGCCTTAACATAATAAGCAACGCCGCATTGAACGAAGACCTCTCAGTGGCCATGTTCTCGCTTGAGATGACGAAGGAGCAGCTCATGATGAGACTTCTTTCCATAAACTCGAAAGTCAGTTTTTCGGCAATGCGAAGCGGGTACATAAGGGATAACGACCTGGAGAGGCTGTTTGATTCAGCCGAGAGGTACGCGAGCGCGAGCATCTTTATAGACGACACCCCGGCACTCACGGTGCTTGAGATAAGGGCAAAGGCGAGACGGCTTAAGAAGGACAACCGCCTCGACCTGATCGTGGTCGACTATCTGCAGCTCATGAGAGGAAGCTCGAGAAATGAAACCCGGGAAAGGGAAATAGCGGAGATCTCGGGCGCCCTGAAGGCGCTTGCCAAGGAACTTGACGTTCCGGTAATAGGAATCTCGCAGCTAAGCCGCCAGACCGAAGCCAGAACCGACCGCCGTCCCCAGCTCTCAGACCTCAGGGAAAGCGGCGCCATAGAGCAGGACGCAGACGTAGTGCTCTTCATTCACCGCCAAGACATATACAGAAAAAACCCCGAGGAAAAAGATGGCATGGCGGAACTCATAATCGGAAAGCAGAGAAACGGGCCCACGGGCACGGTGAAGCTGGTGTTTCTTGAGCAAAACGGGATTCCGAGCTTCGAGAATCCTTCGGACGAATTCGAAGAGGGATTCGTCTAGACTATGAAGGGCTTTACGACCGCCTTGGACTTTGACTCCTCCAGGTAGAGAGCGGGGGAGCGCTGCCAAGCAACGAATTTTTGGTGGATTTCTGCGAATTTCTGCCTGACCGAGGTCCAGTGAAAATCCCAGTCGTAGTTCTTAGGCCTGTCTGAAAAAAACATTTCGGAGAATACGGCGCTCTGCTCCGGAAGTCCCTTCTCCGCGATCCAGCCCGTTCTCACGTTCGCGTAGCCGCTGGCAAACCCCATGGCCAGCGTTCCCTCGAGGCCGAGGCGCAGCGCTGCCGCGTTCACAAGCTCTACATAGACGTAGAGGGCTTCCGTTGTGCGGTAGTTTTTCTCCGGGAATCTCTCCCGGAACTCCTGCAGGTTCTTCACGAGATACATCGGATAATAGGTTGGAGAGTAAACCGAAACGGATTTCGTCGGACTCCCAAGCGGCTCGCGCGTTATTGTTTCCCCGGAAATTGTCCCGAGCATGAAATCATCCCCGCAGTAATCCCCCGTATCCCCGCAAAGAGCCAGGGAGACCCTTATCTTCTCCCATTCTTCTCTGGCGATCTCGCTTGCGCGCTCTATCTCGCTGGCTGTCTCGTCGGCTAAAACAAGTTCTTCAAGTGAAGGCATCTTGAACGAAAATCCTCCTGCGCTTCAATATACATATACCGGGGAATTTATCAAAAAACACTTAAGGCAAAAACCTTTCCCTCTCCTCAGGGGACGGTACCCGGCATGTATCCCTTCTACCGAAAATACTGTAGCGGTTCCTCGATATGATTCCGTAGAAATAGTCTTTTACAGGCCGGGGGACGCATATTAGGAGCGCGGGAAGTGTCCAGAGACCCCCAAGCCTTCTAAGAACCAGCAAAACCGCGTCAGCTCCCTCGTAAACCCCTTCTTCATCAGCGTAGGCTATCTTCCAATCGCGCGGGGGTTCGTCCTGATACAGAGAGAACTCAACGGCTGTCTCTCCCTGCACGGGGGAAAAGAATATTTCCCGGCGGACATCCGCCCACATCACGAAATCGACGAACCTGTTACAGAACCCGCACACGCCGTCAAAAAAAATCACAGGTTTTTCTGATCCCGGAATCTCTATCTCCCGTTTACGTAAGCTCCCGTATGAGGTTTTCGTGCTGAGGAAATCTCAGCAGAAGGCTCTCCTGCGCACCCAGTTCGAAATCCTCAAGCTCAAACCCGGGAGCCATCGTAGTTCCCATAAAAGCGTATCCGTGCTCTCCCTCCACCACCATTGCGCCCTGCCAGGTTCCCTTGGGAATCACAAGCTGGGTTCTCTGGCCGGAGGGAAGATTATCTCCCATGAACACTATCCTTGATTCTCCCGTAGGATAGAGAAGCAGCATCTGGACGGGATCGCCGAAGTAAAAATGAAAAATTTCGTCCGAATTCACCCTGTGCATCTTGGAATTCTCCTCTGAGGTTATAAGGTAGTAAATAGCGGTTGAAAGACTGCGGTCTTCTCCGGCCATTTCCTCGCTTCTGTAAGTTTCTTTGTAGTATCCTCCCTCGCCGGGAAGCTTTTTCAGACCGAGTCTCTGTATAAGGTGATCGGCTTTCATGGATTTTCCTCCAGCAAAATTGTTAAAATCAAATCAGCAATATAATATAATACGTCAGGACGATTTCACCATACAAAAACGGGGGATATTAAAATGTCAGAAGAAGACACAAAGCCGCAAGAGGGAACAGAGTCGGAAGAGGCAGTAGCAGACAACTTCATGAACTCCATAAACATGGCCTTTAACCTCGGAGTAGCGGCCCATCAGGAGTCCGGCCAGTCAAAAAGCGTCGTGGAGATAGCGACCGAGCTCGGAAACCAGATATACCAGAATTTCGCACAGGCATACGGCGGCGAGATAAACGAGTCTTTTCTCAAGGCAAACACCGAATACTTTCTCCAGATAGCGCTTATGGGATACATAATCCCAGGGGTATGCGCCTTTGATAACGACTTCAAGGAGAAATTCTTCGCTCTTGTCTACGCCAGAGCCAAGCAGAACCAGCAGAGACAAAGCGGAGGGGAACCCGAGGGCGGAAGCAGGATAATAACCTGAGTACGCCTGCGGCCCGAGGCTCATGAGAAAAGTTCTAGGCGGCAGGGAAAAAGTAAAAGTTGCGGTTGCCCAGACGGCTCCCGTGTTCATGGACAAGGAACGGACCCTTGAGAAGGCCTGTCGCGTGATAAGGGAAGCGGGAGATAACGGAGCGGAGCTTATCGCATTCCCCGAGGCATTCATTCCAGGCTACCCGGCCTATTACACAGTCGGCTACGAAACCCCGCCGCATGACTGGACGGATTTCATGATCGCGCTTCAGGACAACTCCTTAGTGATTCCCGGAGACGATACCGAGATGCTCGCAGAGGCCGCCAAGGCAGCTGATGCTCACGTGGTAATAGGCTGCAACGAGCTTGACGACCGCAAGGGAAGCCGCACCGTTTACAACTCTCTTCTTTTCATATCGCGAGAAGGCAAGGTGCTCGGCAGGCACAGAAAGCTCATGCCCACCTACACAGAGAGAGTCTACTGGGGCCAGGGGGACGGAAGCGACATAACCACCTACGACACCGACATAGGAAGAATAGGGGGACTTGTTTGCTGGGAGAATCATATGGTTCTCGTAAGGGCCGCGATGGTTCACAGCGGACAGGACTTCCACGTGGCGGTGTGGCCGGGGAACTGGAGGAGAGGAGACGACAAACTGCTTGCCGCCGAAACGGAGGATCCCGGAGCGGGGTGCACGGTGCAGGCGCTCATAAGGGTTCACGCGTTTGAATCGGGGGCGTTCGTCCTAAGCGCCTGCGGTTATCTTGACGACGATGATTTCCCGGAAAGATGGCACTATGTGCGCGACGGGGACCACATGAATTACGACTGGGCTCGAGGAGGAAGCTCCATCGTCAACCCAGCCGGCAGATATCTTTTCGAACCCCACTTCGAAAAAGACGCGATACTCTACGCCGACTGTTACGCAAACCAGATAAAGGCGGTAAAGGCTGTTTTCGACTCCCTGGGCCACTATTCAAGGTGGGACGTGGCCAAACTTCTCATCGACAGGGAGAAACGGGAACCCATTGCGGAAAAAACCACGGGACTTCGGATATCTTCCCAGGAAATAAAAAGAATTTCAGATGAGTACGGGGTTTCCGAGGACAAGCTTGAGGCAATCGCAGAAGAGCTTGAAAGACTTTTTAACTGAGAATAAAAATCTCAGCCGTCGCTAAAACGCCCCATTTTGTCTTTAAGTGTAATTCCGAGTCGCGACCGGTTCGTCTTTTGAGAATGTGCGCTTCTATGTCCCGGTCATTGCGTCGGAGAGTTCAAGAACCTGTTTTTCCGCATGGTAAGAGCTTCTGACAAGCGGTCCCGCTTCCACGTGCGGGATACCGATTATTTTCTCCCCGTAGTCTTTAAGAGATTCGAATTCGACGGGATGATAGAACCTTGATACCGGTATATGATCGATAGTGGGCTGCAGATACTGTCCTATGGTAACTATGTCGCAACCGGCGCGCTTGAGATCCTTAAGCGTTTCGACGATTTCTTCGAAACTCTCCCCAAGACCGACCATAATGCCTGATTTGGTAAGCATCCCGGGCCTTCCCATCTTCGCGGACAGCGAAAGAAGTTCAAGAGATCTGCCGTAGACCGCCTGCGGCCTCACGGACCTCGTTCTTCCCGACTGAGTTTTCTGGGGAAGCGAGTAGAGTCTCGGAACGGTTTCAATATTATGATTCAAAACGTCGGGAGATGACGCTATCACTTTGTGAATCGCCTCGTGTTCCCCCTTGAAATCCGGGATCAGAACTTCGATCTTTACCCCCGGGGATGTCTTTTTTACCTCGTTTACGGTCTGCGCGAAGATACAGGCGCTTTCGTAGTTCCTGTCATCTCTGTTTACCGAAGTTATAACTACATGTGTAACCCGCGCGTTGTTTTTCCGAAGCTCCGCGACCGCCGCAGCCACCCTGGCGGGTTCTTCCCAGTCAAGTTCACCGCCTTTCCCCGTTTTCACATGGCAGAACCCACAGCTTCTCGTGCAGACGTCCCCCAGGATCATGAAAGTGAGCGTTCCGGCCCCCCAGCACTCCCCTATGTTCGGACATTTCGCTTCCTCGCACACGGTGTGAAGGCCAAATTCGCGCACCAAGCTCCTAAGCTTGGTATAATTCGGACCGCTTGGGATTTTGGCCTTTATCCATTCGGGTTTTTTACGAGTCCCCGTACGAACAGGCATCCGGGTTTCAGTGGTAGCAGATCTCATTTCGGCGTCTTGAACAGATCATGGGAAGAAGGCGGTTCCTGATAGCCGGCAGGTTTGTTCTGCAGAAGCTCCACCTCTAGCTTCCCGACTTTTTCCTCGAGATCTTTCACGGTTTCCCTGCTTCGCCTCAACTCGGACTTTGTGGAATGCCCTCTTGCAAAAGTCAGCAAGAAAAAAACAAACCCGCCCAGAATAAACGAAGCTCCTATTATCCCGGCATTGTAAACCCCCCACGTATTCTTAAAAGAGAAAAAACCCAGCTCGACTACAAACACCTGCGTGGCTATCTCAAGGTTCTGAATGAAGAAAACGGCTACAAAACAGCATATGATCAGGAGAAAAAATCTTTTTACGTGTTTCATCGGTTGTTTGAAAAACGGTTTCGCTAAACCAGCGTGATCCGCCAAGCGGTACTGTATTTTAGAATATCGGTTTTTGGAGAAAATACCAGCCGAATCAAGCTGCTGCACACGTACTGCAAGACGAAAATTGATATGGAATAAGGGGGAACTTCGGTTAGTAAACCACGTCGGCTATGTAGTAAAGACCGAACCCGGTTCTCACGGGAGAGACAAAAGTCACGCGCTCAGAAAGAGTTTCGGGGAAAACGAAATCAAGCAACGTTTTTTTCTTCATGGGATACTCCCTAATCCACGAATCCTCATCTAGGTCCCCTAGCTCCCTCGCCTCGGCAATCGCGGCCTCAAGAGTCCCGATGCGGTCAATCAGGCCGAGCTCCCTCGCCTGGCTTCCGATGAATATCTTTCCGTCAGAAAGCGAAGTGACTTTCGCCGGGGGCAGGTTCCTTCTTTCGGAAATCATGCCCTTGAACTGGGAGTGGGAGCCGTCTATGAGAGTCTGCAGGTAAGCCTTTTGCGTCTCGGGCATTTTGCGAAACGGCGAGCCCAGATCCTTAAACTCCCCGCTCTTTATCACCTCGACTTCCACCTTCGCCCACTTAAGCAGCTGCTCGTAGCTTGCAAACTGCGCTATCACGCCGATGCTCCCGGTCACGGTGCCGGGATTGGCATAAATCGTGGCTGCCGCGCAGGCGATATAGTAACCCCCCGAGGCGGCAACCGTTCCCATGCTGGCCACAACCGGCATGGCTTCGCCCAGGCTTCTGAGTTCTTCGTATATTTCCTGAGAGGCAGCGACTGATCCTCCCGGGGAATTTACCCTTATCACAACAGCCTTTACGGAATCGGTCTCGCGTATTTTTCTTATGCTTTTAATATAGGGATCGGGGTTGATTATTATGCCGTCAATGTTCACCACCGCCACCCCGTCCCCGCCGGGGTTCTGGCCATGATCGGAGATCAGCATTCCTATGAGGATTCCCGCGAAACCGACAAGGAGGATGACCAGAAGCGAGAGAAAGGTCTTAAGAAAGAAATTCAGGTCGGGGACTTTCACTTCGCCATCCCTCAGTCAAGGGCCTTGAGCTTTTCGTTCAGGATGTCCCCGAGCTTGGAGGAACTTTCCTGCTGGGAAGACGCGAAGTCTCTCATCGTGTCTTTTTCCTGCTTCTTCTCAAGCCTTCTGCGGCTGAGATTCACCTGATGCTTGGGCTTGTTAAAACCCGTGACGAGACCGCTTATCTCGTCTCCAACCTTAATGGATTCCTTGCTGAACTCATCGTCCTGAAATTCGCGGATGGCGTAAAATCCCGTTACGTCGTCGGCAAGCGCCACGGTGACGCCGCTCTCGAGAATTTCCTCTATCTTGGAGGTGACCACGGTTTCGTTCACCTTGTAGTCCCGAAGCACCTTGTTCCACGGGTCCGGGGTGAGCTGCTTGACTCCAAGCCCGATTTTTCTCTGCCTCGGGATGACATTCAGCACAATAAGCTCTATTTCCTTTCCCAGGTCTTCGCTTGAGAAAACCTCAAGGGGGCTGATTTCCCCCTCCCACTTCAGATTTTCCGGACGCACGAGCCCGACCATGTCCGGGGCAACTTCGACAAAAACCCCGAGTTCCGTAACGTTTCTTATGGTTCCGCTAACCCTCGTGTTAGGAGGATTGTTCCGCTTGAACTCATCCCATGGGTTTTCCTGTATCTGCTTGAGGCTCAGCGAAATTCTTCTTTCCTTCGGCTTTACTCCCAGAACCGCGACTTCTATCTCGCTTCCGACTGAAACTACTTCACTTGGATGACGGAAATTCTTAACCCAGGAAAGTTCGCTTACGTGCACAAGCCCCTCTATCCCGGGTTCAAGCTCGACGAACACGCCGAATTCTGCCGCGAAGACTACCTTGCCCTTGACTCTGTCGCCGATTCGGTATCTTTCCTGTATGCTCTCCCACGGATCCTCGGTGGTCTGTTTCACCCCGAGAGTTATTTTCCCGTTTTCGATCTCAAGGCGAAGAATCTTGACCTGGATGTCCTCGCCTTCTTTGAGGACATCCCCCGGATGCCTTACCCTCCCCCAGGAAAGCTCTCCTATCGGGACAAAACCCTCTATGCCCCCTATATCCACGAAAGCCCCGGCGTCAATTATCTTCACCACGTTTCCGGAAACAGTCTGGTCTTCCGATATAGTGGCAAGCGTCTCCTTCTTTTTCTCCTCTCTCTCTTCTTCGAGAATCGCCCTTCTCGACACCACTATACCGTTGTCGTTGTTCTGAATAATGCGGGTTTCGATCGTCTGTCCTACCATCTCGTCAAAATCCGCAACCGGTCGCAGGCCAACTTGGGAACCGGGAAGAAATACCTTGAAGGGGGTATGCCGCCCTATATCGCAGTTAAAACCACCCTTAACTCTGTTTAGAATCTTAGTGACGACCGGTTCTTTGTTCTTGAACTTTTCCTCGATCGCCCTTTTTTCTCTGATCTGGTCTGCTTTTTGTTTGGAAGCCCTGACGGTGTTCGGATTAGGTCTTTCGACCAGAACCTCTATCTCCGAGCCCACCGAGACTTCATATTCGCCGTCTTTGTTTAGAAATTGGTTTATGGGAACTATGCACTCGAACTTAAACCCGAGGTCTATGAAAACAGCATCAGAATCAACCCTTATGACCCTTCCTTTCGCTATTTCCCCGTTCTCGGGCTCGCTCAAGCGCGATTCCATACTTTCATCAAGTAACTCCTCAAAGCTTTTCTCATTAGAATCCGTAACACCATTATCCTGAGTCATTTTGTTTAGCCGCCTTTGCCATCAGTCTTTTACTAATAAAGGCAAGGTTACATGAAAACTGTCTAAAATGAAAAGAGCGCTAGGGAAGAAAAATTGTTTTCAATCGCCGCGGAAAGAGATATCTTTTGTGCGAAGAAATATCGCCGCAATCACATCTTCGGCGCTCATTCGGGTCGTATCTATCACCACGGCGTCCTGGGCGGGACGAAGTGGGTTCTCCGCGCGAAGCGTGTCACGACGGTCCCTTCTGCGAAGCTCGTCTTCGACATCGGAGAGGGGAATATCTCCCCGTTTACTTTGAAGGAATCTCCTTTTCGCTCTCTCGGCGACCGTAGCGTCGAGGTAGAATTTATACCTTGCCCCGGGAAAAACATAGGTTCCCATATCCCTTCCCTCGGCAACTATGTTTTCCCCTTCCCCGATCTTTCTCTGAATGCCGATGAGAAATTCCCTTACTTCGGCAAGCTCCGCGAGTTCGGAGGAAAGGGAAGAGATCTTCTCCGTCCTTATAAGTTTCGAGACGTCGCGCCCGTCAAGGAAAACAAGGCCCTCCGGAGAGAATTCCACCATAGTTCCGGAAAGAAGCCGCGAGAGCGAAGCGGGATCGTTGGGGTCAACTTCCGCCTCGCTTACCTTAAGCGCCACGGCCCTGTACATGGCGCCCGTGTCAAGACACGAAAAACCGAGCAGGTCGGCAACTCGTCTGGCAACGGTGCTTTTCCCCACTCCCGAAGGTCCGTCTATGGTAACGATATTGTCGCCGTCTCGTTTCATTTGGAATCTAAAAGAGCCTCGAAAAGCGGGAAGAATTCAGGAAATGAAATGGAAACGCATCCGGCGTCCCCGATCACCGTCTCCCCCCGGGCCCGCGTGGCAGCGACGGCAAGAGACATGGCAATCCGGTGGTCTCCGCGGCTCTCGCACCGGGCTCCGCGAAGCTCCCCCGTGCCGTTTATAATCATGCCGTCCGGTGTTTCGCTTATGTCCGCGCCAAGTTTCGAAAGCTCACCTGTCATGGCGCTTATCCGGTCGGTTTCCTTTACCCGAAGCTCCCCCGCGCCGCTTATCACCGTTTCGCCCTCGGCAAAACACGCAGCCACGGAAATAACGGGAAATTCGTCTATGGCCCGCGACACCGACTCCCCCTCTATGCGCACGGCGCGAAGCGCACCGTGGCGGGCAATTAGATCCCCTACCGGTTCCCCGCAGCACTGGCGGCGGTTCTCAACCGAGATGTCGGCCCCCATTTCCCACAGGATATCAAGCACCCCGGTTCTAAGCGGGTTAAGCCCGACGTTTTTCACCATGATTTCCGATCCCGGGTTTAGAAGCGCGGCGACGATAAAAAAAGCCGCCGATGAGATGTCCGAGGGGATTTCAAGCTCGGTTCCCGGAAACTCCACTCCCTGGCTTACCGAGACACATGTTCCGCTTATCTGCACCGGAACTCCAAAGTAGCGCAGCATCCTTTCGGTGTGGTCCCGGGTTCTTTCGAGTTCTGTCACGCTCGTCCTTCCCGCAGCATAGAGTCCCGCGAGCAGAATCGTGGATTTTACCTGCGCACTTGCCACTGGAGATCTGTAATCTATTCCCTGAAGTTCCGAGCCTGTTATGTGAAGCGGAAGGACTTCCCCCTCCCCCGATATCCTGGCCCCCATGCTGCGAAGCGGGACAGTCACTCTGGACATGGGACGGCGACGCAGGGAATCATCCCCGGTAATGGTCGAGGGGAAGCTCTGGGCACTTAGAACTCCCGTGAGCAGCCTAGCGGTGGTTCCCGAATTTTCAGCGTCTATGGTCTTGCGGGGCTCCTTGAGGCCGAAAAGCCCCCTTCCCGCAATTTCCACTCCTCCCGCGCCTACTTCCACCTCGATCCCCATGCTTCTAAAAGCGTTCGCCGTAGCAAGGGTATCCTGGGAAGCGAGAAACCCGCTTGCCCTGGTCTTTCCCCGCGCAAGCGAGCCTAGAATGATCGCTCTGTGGGAAATGGATTTATCGCCGGGAGGGGTTATCTCTCCGGCAAGCGTGCGGGGTTTTTCCTTGAGTATGAAATCGGACATCTTCTGACTGAGAATTATATACCTAACTCGGTAAAACAATATATAATATTTACCGTAAGGCGCAGTCTTTTACCGAAAACACGGGATGAAAACGGAAGAGAAAAACATATTCGGCGAAGAGCTAAAAGAATGTAGCACGGATCCGATGACCGGATTTTTCAGGGATGGCTGCTGCAGAGCGGCAGTCGAGGATGTGGGGCTTCATCTGGTCTGCGCGGAGATGACGGAGGAATTTCTCGAATTTTCGAGATCCAGGGGAAACGACCTCATAACCCCCCGCCCCGAGTTCGGTTTTGATGGGCTGAAACCCGGAGACAGGTGGTGTCTTTGCGCGCTTCGCTGGAAAGAAGCACTTGACGGCGGTGTGGCTCCCCCGGTTTTTCTTCAGTCGACCCATGAATCGGTGCTCAAAATCATAGATCTCTCGGATCTTAAAAAATACGCCGCCGACATATCCTGAGCCTTGATTCCCCTGAATTTACATATACCCTCTTCTCACCGTGAAATACCTTGTCCTCCAAGGCGACGGCATGCCCGACCACAAGCTCCCCGAGCTTGAGGGAAGGACTCCGCTTGAAGTCGCCGCCACTCCCAACCTTGACGCGATCGCCAAGCGGGCCGAGATTTTCGGAATCGCAAAAACCATTCCGGATCCTCTCCCTCCGGGAAGCGACGTGGGAAACCTGGCGGTGCTGGGCTACGATCCCACGGAATACTACACGGGAAGATCTCCCCTTGAAGCTGCGAGCATTGGGATTTCGCTCGGGGAGACGGACGTTACGGTGCGATGCAATCTTGTAACTCTCGCGGAGAGAAACGGCCGGACGGTCATGGAGGACTACAGCGCCGGGCACATAACGGACGATGATGCGGCCGGGATCATCGAGGATCTAAAAAAAGAGTTCGACGGGGAGGAGTTCTCCCTAAGCCAGGGGGTAAGCTACAGGCATCTTCTGCTCTGGCGCGGAGGAAACAGCGGTATTCAAACGACTCCACCTCATGACATTTCCGGAAAGGAAATCGCTCCCTGGCTTCCTTCGGGAGACGGGGCGGAAAAACTCCTGAACCTCATGGAGAGATCCCGGAGGATACTTAAAGACCACCCCGTGAACGCAAAAAGAAGAGCCGAAGGGAAAAACACCGCAGACTCCATATGGCTCTGGGGCGAGGGGACAAAACCCGACATGCCGTCCCTTCAGGAGCTTTACGGAATCACCGGGTCAGTGGTATCGGCGGTCGACCTCGTAAAGGGGATAGGAATATTCGCCGCGATGGAAGTGATCGAGGTTCCGGGAGCGACCGGGTACCTCGACACCAACTACGCGGGAAAGGTGAGCGGCGCTATTGAGTCGCTGCAACGCGTGGACCTCGCAATGATCCACATAGAGGCAACGGACGAAACGGGTCATGTCGGAGACGCGAGCCTTAAAATACAGGCGATCGAGGATTTTGACCAAAAGGTAGTGGGGCCTGCACTCGCGGGGATGGAGCAGTTCGGCGAATACAGGGTGCTGGTGCTCTCAGACCATCCCACCCCCATAGACCTCAGGACCCACTCGAACGAACCCGTCCCATTTGCCATACTTGATTCCGCGAACCGCTCGGTAAAGCATGACTCTCTTGTTTATACCGAGGACTGCGCCGCGGCAAGCGGAGTCTATGTAAAAGAAGGCTGGAAGCTATTGGGAACGCTTGTCGCCAGACAGGAATAAAGAGCCTCAGAGGTAATACTTGAGCCCGACCGTGAAGGTCCAGCTGTCTGTGTCACCCACTTCGAAATCGGTCGTAAGCGGCGTAACGCCGTCGGCGCGTATGGGTTCGTGGCCTCTGACCCGCTTCCAAGACAGGTCGTCGCGGTCAAAATCGCTAAGGCGCGTCCAGCGGGCCTTGGCGCCGACTGAAAGATCGTCGCTGAGCGCGTAGTCGACTCCGCCCACAACCTGAAAGCCGAACCTGGTTTTTCCCAGCTCTGTATCTATGTCGCTGACCGTACCCGCCGCGGCCATCTGCCACGGTTCCGTGCCCAGATCGCTCCTGCGCAAAAATCTGGCAGAGTAACGCATTTCCGTCGAACCCACACCTATACCGCCCCCGATATAAGGCGTAAAGGGCGAGTCGTTGCGCAGGTCGTAGTAGGCGTTCAGGAAGAAATGATGAGCGCTGAGGTCATACACGCGTTCTGAAGGAAGATCGTTCTCGTCCCATTCGCTCTCCTTCTGATCAAACGTTTCGCCGCCGCCGGAACCGAGGCGCGCGAGCCTTCTCTGCGAGCCCTGGCGGCGGTTTAGATACTCCGCCTCAAAACGCAGCCCGTTGCCGAATGCGTAACCAAGGGTCGCGCCCCCCGCGAAGCCAGCGCCGGGGGCAAACACGTTTGCAATGATAGTTGTCTTTTCGGTGGTGCACTCCGCGTCCATCGGTGGAGTCGCACCGGAAGGGTAAAGGAACGAATCGCATCGGGTTGGATGATCAATCAAGGACTGGGAAACGTCCATGTCTCCCGACTTTGAAAAACCCGCTTCAAGCCCTACATAAAAACCTTCCGCCGCTCCATCCGTCACCGACAAGGTGGCCGCCAAAAGAACCGCCACAAGCCAAAGACACCCGTTGCCCGTAAAATGTCTCATATATTTTCTCCTTGTATCTCTCAATTCAAGAACCGTTCACGGGCAAAGAATACCCCTGAAGCGAGGGAAACTACGTCTTTTTTACCTCTTCCCAGATCTCGTCCATCTGCTCCATGGAAAGAGTGCTTATTTCTTTTGCCCCGGTCCGCGCTTTCTCTTCGAACCGGGAGAATCTCTCTATGAACTTCTCGACGGCCCCATGAGACGTAGTCTCGGCGTCGATGTCAAGATGTCTTGCCAGATTCACTACGGAAAAAACAAGATCTCCCCACTCCTCCCGGGATCTGTTTTTCTCTCCGGCCTCCATTTCCCGTTCAAGCTCAAGCAGTTCCTCTTTTACCTTAGCAAAAACCGAAGAAACGTCGTTCCAGTCAAACCCGGCGCGGGCCGCTTTCTCGCCAACCCTCTGCGCCCTCATCAAAGAGGGCATGGCTCTCGGTATTTCCTCCAGATCGGCCCTCCCTTTTTTTTCCTTGAGCTTCTCGGCGTTCCAAGTCCTTAAGGCCTCGTCCGCGTCCTTGGCTTTTTTCTCACCGAACACGTGAGGGTGCCTTCTTATGAGTTTGTCGTGGAGTCTCTGGGTAACATCGCCTATGCCGAATTTCCCCTCTTCGCTTGCTATCTGGGAGATGAAGACAACCTGGAAAAGGAAATCTCCAAGCTCCTCTACGAGTCCGTCCGTATCCCCAAGCTCTATTGCCTGTATTACCTCGTAGGCCTCTTCGAGAACGTACGCCCGAAGCGACTCGAGCGTCTGCTCCCTGTCCCATGGACAGCCTCCCGGAGCGCGCAGACGCCTTGCAAGCGAAACTATATCGTCAAAAGTCTTTTCCTCTTTCATAACTCCTGAGGCACCCTAGACCCGAAATTTCTTCGAACACCGGGTCAGGTTCTGGTTTCCGTCCCGCGTGACCAAGACCACGTCCTCTATCCTGACTCCCCCGAGACGCTCGTAGTAAAGACCGGGCTCTACAGTAACAACATTTCCCTCCTTAAGAATCTCGTTTCCGGGACCGATTCTCGGCGGCTCATGGATGTCAAGCCCCAGACCGTGGCCCGTGGAATGTATGAACCCTTCGGGGCTTCCGGAACCCGAAGCCGTGGTAGGAAACCCCCGTTCCGTGAAGAAATCTATTACCGCGCCGTGCACGTCCTTCGATCTCACGCCGTCTTTTATCATGGAGAGCGCGATTTTCTGACCGCGCAAAACGGTGTCGTACATTCTCAGAAGTTCAGCCGAGGGCTCGCCCTTAACAACCGTCCTCGTCATGTCGCCGAAGTAGCCGTTCTCCTGGGATCTCGGGAAAATGTCGATCACCACCGGCCACCCGGCCTTAAGAGGTCCTGAGCCCTTCTCGTGGGGCATGGAGCCCTGAACCCCTCCGGCCACTATGGTGTTTGAAGCCAGATACCCCCGTTCGGCAAGATAGGAGCTTATGGCGGAACGCACTATCTCGGAGGTAAGGGGCTTGCCGTCGCGGTAAAGCACGGAACCCTTCACCACTGAATCCGATATAATTGAAATAGCAATCCTCATGGCCCATGCCGTAGCGTAAAGCGCCTTCTTTATGAGTGAAACTTCCGCCGGGGATTTCCTGAGGCGCCCGGGAAAAAGAAAATCCGTTTTCGCGGTCCTGACGAAAAAACCGGCTCCCCGGAGCGCGTCGGCATAGGAAACCGGAAAAAACCTCTGGACAACCAGGCTCCTTACCCCTCTTTCCCTGAGAATTGCCGCGGCCACCTCGGCAATACCGGGCCTTTTTCTCTTGCCACCGCGAATCTTGGCAACCCACTCCCCAAGTGAGATGACCCGCTCTACTCTTGCCTCTTTTTTCCCCCGCTCAAGCTCAAGGTCGCTGAGAACCAGTGTTCCTTCCCCGTCGTGTTCAAAAAAAATAACAGGGTCCGGAACGAAAAAGCCGGTTCTGTGGTAAAGGTCAGAGTTGCGCTCGCTCGAATCGATTATAAGGTAGGCCGTTTTGCTCACGCCGAAAACTATACAATAAACCTGGGCAGCGGGGCAAACTAGCGCCACTGCTTACCGCTTACGCTTGTTAGCAATAAACTAATTGTCCGGTCTTAGATTTTTGGTTGCAGGAGGGATCTACGAACCGGACAGAGTTACTGCTTAACTGACTTCTTCTGAACAAATGCTTGACAATGCACATTCATGTTAGTTATACCGACGTACGTACCTAGACCGACCTGAACACCATCCGTAGATGAGGAAACCACCATCTACGAGGAATTTATGGAAGATAAAGAAAGCTAGCATTGCGTTCTATTGCACATATTGATATAGTGAGGAATGGGCGGTAGTCAAATATGCTAGTAGGCTATCTGACCAGATACTAACATTCACCATTCACCCTTCGCATCTACTGCCCCGTTTGATATGGGCGATGAGAGAAACTTTGCTATTTATTGAATTCTTTATCCTGTGTTTAGTTGAGGCAATGGTTTTGGCTTACTGTTAATGGAGGTTTTTATTGTGAAAAGATTTTTGCTTTTATTGACGGCTTTCTTTGTCATAGGTTTGGCTTCTTGTGATGACGATAATGGCTCAGACATGGAACCTGAGCCCACGACAATAAAGATGAAGGGTTTCTTTAACAGCGTTGATGAAAACAACATGGATGACTGTCAGAGTGAGGACCTGAATTTGATAGTGGAAGATGAGGTAGTTGTTGGCAGTTCTAATTTTGCTGCATCAGGGGAAACGGGCGAAGTCTTTGATGAAGCGGTGTTCGGATATATAGGTATAAAGACTCAAAACCGTATAGCCGCCTCTTACGTAACGGCAACGAGAGAAGGGGAACTTGTTAATCCCGGAGTTCTCTATCTTAGGAAAAGAGGGGATTTATATGTTGGGTTTTGGGGTGGAGGAGCTACACGTCCGGAAGGTAATCCGTCCGTTGTTTGTCCGTACATAATGGTTCCGCAGGAGATGGTCGAGGAAGGTGGCTGCGAAGCTGAAGCTTATGCAGAGCATCTTAAAAATGAGGATGGTTCAATAAAAGCCTGTGTAATGGCCCCAAATAGCTAATCCGTTAAATGAGTGACGGACCTGTAATTACGATAACAGTGGAAATTCCCGAAACTGTTAGTCAACTTCCTCCTGGCGATGACGATCAGGAATTTGAAATATGTCTATATAATAATGGAAGGCAGCTTCGACCAAATCTTGTAGCGGCTTCACGCCGTCTGAATGGCTTCGTAGATATGCTTGACCATATGCGTTCGTTTTTTCACGTTTCTTACGATTCATAATTAAAACCTCCTTGAACTTCATTTGAGTTCATTGACTTAAAGACCTAATTACCATTTAATTTGTTTCCTACACTTACCGCTTACGCTTTGACAATCGTCCCCGGCAGATGTATTTTGTTAGTGGAGTGGTAAAAGAAATTTACACTGCGAGGAGGCAGAGGAATTATGTTTTCCGTAACTCCCAAAGCCGTAGATGAAATAAAAAGGCTGCTTGCCGAAGACGACATCGAAAATGCGTTTCTCAGGGTAAGGATAGTGCCCGGGGGCTGTTCCGGGTTTTCCTACGAGATGGGATTTGACGACGAGACCGATGAAGGAGACAACTTGATCGAGTCCGACGGCATAAAGGTCGCTATCGACGAGATCAGCTACACCTATCTCGACGGATCGGTTCTTGATTTCAAGGATGGTCTTGACGGAAAGGGCTTTGCAATCGAAAACCCTAACGCGACCGGTTCCTGCGGCTGCGGACAGTCTTTCACCGCATAGAAAAATCCGCAACATCCAGATTTTCCCCACAAAACCTTTGCCGGATCCCGCGGCGAATCTTGGCGCGGAGGATTCATTGAATGTGGACGGGCCGGAAAAGCAGGCTTTTTGTCTGTGAGGCGTTGTGTGGGGTAACGGATCATGGTTTCTGTATTTGCAAAAAACCGCAGAAACCAGATTCTCGGAAAAACGTATTCTTTTTCGGATAAACAGATTTGATTATATACTTATACAGGCAGCAGACCTGCTAGGCAGTCGGCACAGAGTACATCATGGCATCAACGGCAAAAACACTTAAGGCCCACGAAGAGGCAAAAAGCTACGACAGGATCAAGTCAAAACACCTGATCGGAACCATCTTCACCGACTTTACTCCTTGGAACAAGCTCTACGGATTCAGAAACTTTATCCACGCCCCCTCAGGGAAGAAGATCGAGTTCGCTAACGATCCCGCCGTCATAGTAGGCACCGCAGTGTTTAAGGGCACCGGTGAGGAAGTGGCCGTAATAGCCCAGCAGACCCCCTCGAGCGAAAAGGAAAGAACTACGCTTAACTATGGAATGGTCAAGGCCGACGGCTACGGGCTGTCTTTGTGCATGATGGAATACGCAGAGCAGCACCGTCTCAAGCTCTACACGTTCATCGACACCATTGGTGGAGATCCCTATGAATACTCGGCCGAAAAGCTTCAGTCCTGGCTGATTTCCTACTGCCAGTCAAAGATGATCTCCATAAGAACGAAAACGATAACCACGGTGCTCGGGCTCGGGGGAAGCGGCGGCGCGATCGCCATACAGCTGGGACACAGGAGGCTCATGCTCTCGAGAGCCGAATATTCCGTAATAACGGCCGAAGGCTGTTCCGCCATCCTTTTCAGAAGTGCGGACAAAGTGGCGGAAGCGCTTGAGGTGCTGCAGCCCACGGCGACCCACATGAAGAAATACGGAATAATAGACGAGATAGTAAAAGAGGCTCCTCTTGGAAGAAACAACTACATCCCATCGACACTTAAGAACCTGCAGGCATCCCTGACCGCCGCCTCCAATGAAGTTGACCGCTTCGACGTGAGGCACCTGCGCCAGGAACTGCGCAGGAAAATCGAGAAGTGTGGCCGCATAAAAAAGCGGGAGAGACTCTACGGGGGGATCGCAAAGAAAATAAAGGCCTGGCTCCCTAACTACTTCAGCGGAAGAAAGGAAAATCCCGATATCTCGGAAATGCAGATAGCCATCTACGGATCGGAACCTCACTTCTGCAACGACGAAAAAGACGGTCAGGGAAAAATTATACGCCCCGGTTGCAAGAAACAGCTTACGAAAAAGGAACTGCACGCGAACAATTCCTCGTGTCCTTACTGCGGCCGCCCCGAAGCGCTTAGTTCCGATGACTATCTGGACTTTCTTCTGGACGAGGCGTCCTTTCACGAAGTAGAACCGGGTCTTTCCCTTGAGGACGTGGATTCGGTCTACAAGTTCTTTAACTATTCGTCTTCAATACAGAAACTCGCCGGGAAAACCGACTCCAAGGATTCCCTTGTAACGGGTTACGGGACCATGTTCGGCATACCCGTGGCGGTGGCGGTCTGCGACTTCCGTTTCATGGGCGGGTCAATGAGTTCCGTCTTCGGCGAGAAGATGAACAGGATCGTCAGCTACGCCATAGAAAACAGGCTTCCCCTGATAACGATAACGGTAAGCGGAGGAGCCAGGATGCAGGAAGGCACCGTGGCGCTGTATCAGATGGCGAAAACCATATCAGCGATTATGAGGCTTAAAGAAAACGGGCTTCCGAACATCTCCATACTCGGCCACCCGACGACCGGAGGAGCCCTCGCGAGCTACTCGGTCCAGGGAGACTTTATAATAGCGGAGAAAAGAGCGACAATCGCATTTGCCGGAGACCGGGTTGTAAAGCTCACAAGCGGCGGACGCGGGGTCGATCCGAAAATAATGTCCTCTGAGTTCTACGAGGAAAGCGGCGGCGTTCACCTGGTGGTCGAAAGAAGCAAGATAAAACCCGCGATCTCCGGGCTGCTTAAGTTCAGGGGTTTTAAAAACAGTCTGGACACCGGGGCATTTCACCAGCGCCTGGACGATGGATTCGAAGACGACTGGCTTTAGTCGTCCGAAACATCTCCCACAGAACTGATCAGAAGTTAACTTCTCCTCTCAGGATGACTCCATGCTCGGGCTTTGCGGTATTACTCTGCCTGCGTACGGGTGAAGATTGCTCAAACGGGCATGCTATGTATGGAGCCGGATGAATAAGTTTGGTCGGAAACCCTGAAGCGGGCGCTTCATGTGGCCGGAGGCGTATCCGGTTTCTCGGAGTAGGTGCCGTCAAGTCCCATTATTTTTGAAATTTCCTCTGGGGAATCGAGTATCTCCCCTTTGCCCATCTTGTAAAGAAAGTTCGCGTTGTCCCTCGGGGCGTCGCTTTTTACGTTAGGGTCGAAGAAAACCCCTTTGGTGTGAACGAGTCCCGCGCGGTTATACGAAGAGAGTTCATACTTCATTCCCATCCGAAGCGCATCGCACGGGCAGGCCTCGACGCAAAAGCCGCAGAAAACGCAGCGCATGAAATCTATGTTGTATACCTTGGGCCTTCTCTCGATTCCGTAATCGTCCGCGGGTTCCGAGACTATGGAGATAGCCTGGGTGGGACACGCGATCTCGCAGAGCTTGCACGCAACGCACCTTATCTCGCCCTCGTCATCGGCAGGCATCACGTGAAGCCCCCTGTAGTTCTCGGGAAGCGCTTTTACCTCCTCGGGGTATTTCACGGTTATCGGCTGGTGACGCGTGATGTGCCTTATGGTGATCATAAGGCCCTTTAGCACCTGGGGAATGTAAAGCTTCTCCCAGAAAGAAAGCCGCGGTCGCTCAAGCACTTTTACGTTTATCGCCATAGCAACCATCTATATACCACAGAAAGGGAAAATACTGAAGCCGCTAGCGGAAAAAACTGCCGCGGCGGTAAAGGATGAGGGCAAGCGCAAGTGCCGAGCCGCAAAGAAGCCAGAGCGCGGTTTCTACGTCTCCCAGAACGAGCTTTCCCGTCCCTATCATGAAACAGAGAAGAAAGGATACGACAAGCGACCAGTTAAGAAGAACAGAAGAGAAGACTCCCCGCCCCGGCGCAATCCCCGCTTTCTTGCGGACAGGGGACCAGAGGCCAGGGGGCCTTACCCTCGAATAGAATTCCGAGAGTTTTTCCCAGGACTCGGGAGCGGTGACGAAAGTGGCCGCAACCCAGCAGGCTATCGAGACGGGAACGACAAGTATCTGGTGGCGCAGTTCAAGCGGAATGCCTCTGGCCTCTGTGTAGAGAATCAGAACCAGTATGGTCGCAAGCGACGATGCAAGCGCCACTATCTCGCTCCAGGCGTTTATCCTCCACCAGAACCACCTGAGTATGAGCACAAGGCCGATTCCCGAACTCATGGCCCAGAGAAATATCCAGGCGTCCCCTATGTTTTTTATCTGAAGCGCCACTGCGCCCGCGATAACGGCAAGCACCACGGTTGCGATCCTCGAGACCGCCACGTAATGGCGCTGCGGGGCGCTTTGCCGCACGAACCTCCTGTAAAGATCGTTCACTAGATACGAAGCCCCCCAGTTAAGGTGCGTCGATACCGTGGACATAAACGCCGCGAGAAAGGAAACCAGCAGAAGACCCCGAAGACCCGGCGGGAGAAAGTCCCTGATCATCACAAGGTAAACTGACTCATCATCCCCTCCCGCCACTCCGGCCGCCTCGGGAAAGATTACCACCGAAGCCAGTGCAACCAGAACCCACGGCCAGAGGCGAAGCACATAATGGTTAAGCGCAAACCACGCCGTGCCCGCAAGGGCATGTCTCTCGTCTTTTGCGGAACAAAGCCGCTGTATGAAGTAACCTCCACCGTCAGCGTTGTGGGAGGACCACCAGACAACAGTCATGAAAATAAGGAATGTGAAAAAGTCAGAGGAAAAAAACTCTTCAGTGCCTGCAGCCTGCGTGATGAACATGGAGGTCTGCTCGGGGGGAAGCTCCGCGATTTTGCTTACGAACTGCCCGTACCCTCCGACCGCGTCAGAATTTATTACCACGACCGCGAGTATGATCGTGCCGCCGAGGGCTATCGCGTACTGTACGAAATCCGTTATCACGACTCCCCAGAGCCCGGAGAAGACCGTGTAGATGAGCACGATTCCTACGCAAAGCGAAACCGCGTATATCTGCCCCACTCCGAAAAAGACCTCAAACACCTTGATCATCGCGGTTATAACCCACCCCATCACTATGAAATTAAAAATCGTCGAGAAATAAAACGCCTTAAACCCCCGGAGAAACGCGGCGGGGCGGCCCCCGTAGCGAAGCTCTATCAGTTCGTTGTCGGTTATAACCTGAGCCCTTCTCCAGAGTCTCGAGAAAACCACTATCACGAGCGCGTGGCTGAAGATGTAGTTCCACCAGAACCAGTTCTTCCATATCCCTTCGGTCCTTATCCACCCGGTTATGGCAAGCGGGGTGTCGGCGGCAAAAGTGGTGGCGACCATCGAGGTTCCAAGAAGCCACCAGGGAAGCCCGCGCCCCGAAACGAAATAGTCTGAAAGACTTCCGGACGCCCTCCTTGAAAAATAAAGGCCTACACCCAGGGAAAAGACCAGGTAGAGGCCGAGCAGCATCCAGTCTACGGCGTGGAGTTTCATGGATCTATTCTCACCGGAAGCTTAGCAGCCGACGTCCGCTCTCCCGCAAGAATTTCCGCGGCAGCGCGGCCCGCCGCGCGCGAGGAATCGAAAAGCGAGATCACGGTATCGAAAAAGGGAAACTCGGCTGCGGGATAGGGAGAGCCGAAGGTAAGCAGAATTTTTTCATCCGGAAAGGAGGAAAGACCGTTTACGTAATCGGCTATCGCCGGGGGAACAATGCAGTTCTCCGTCCATCCTGCCGGGGCTGCGGATAAAACGCACACGAGCGAGGAGACATTTTCCCTTGGCGGCAGTTCGGGGCAGCAAAAGCTCTTCTCCAACGTCACTCCTCCCTCGGAAAATCCCTCGCGAATCCCGGCCAGAAGCTCCTCCGTATCTTCCCTGCCAAAATGAAAGACCGAGACTTTTTCGCCGCGAAGTCTGCCTCCTCGAACAACACAGGCCGAGCGGCGGGCGATTTCCCCTGCCTCCTCGCGGTTTTTCTTAAAATCGGGTGGCGGAACTTCCTCCCCGCCCGAGGCGAAAAGCCCCTTCGCGTAGGATATCCTGGAGAGAGATTCTCCCCGGGCCGGATCTTTAAAAAAGTCATCCTCCGCCCTTCTTTCGAGGAATCCCTCTGGGTCCCTTGGGTCAAGAACTATGTCCACTCCGCTCGCAAGAGCCGCCAGAATGTTTTCCTCCTCCCGCTCATCCCCTCCCAGCGCGTCCATTCTGAAGGAATCCGAGACGATCAGGCCGTTGAATCCGAGTTTTCCGCGCAGAAGGCCCCGCAGAATCGGTTCCGATAGGGTGGCAGGGACTCCGAGAGGGTCAAGGGCGGTATAACAGACATGGGCCGGCATCACGCAGTGAAGCCTTTTCGCAATCGCTTCCCGAAAAGGCAGAAGATCCGATTCCATGAGACGCTCAAGAGACCTTTCGACTGTAGGAAGGCAGGCATGTGAATCCTCGAGTGTGGCGCCGTGGCCCGGAAAGTGCTTCCCGCAGGCTAGCACTCCCTCTTTCTGCATGGTCTCCGCAAAAACTCCTCCCAGTTTCGAGACAACCGCGGGATCATCAGAGAACGCCCTTACGTTTATTATCGGGTTTTGTGGCTCGGAATTAACGTCAAGAACCGGAGCGAAGGCAAGATTTAGCCCGCAGTATCTCATCTCCCGGGCCGTTATCATAGCCTGACGCTTCAGAAGCTCCTCGTCGTCCATCGCCCCCTGGGCCATCGCGAAAGGAAAAAGAGTCCCTCCCGAAACGCGCTGACCTAGGCCCCTTTCAACGTCGCAGCCGAAAAAAAGCGGAAACTCGGAAAGATCCGAAAGCCTCCGCGTGGTCTCCCTCACCCGCTCGACATCCCCATTGAATATTATGAAGCCGCAGACACCGAAATCCCGCGCGAGACGCTCCGCCCGTTTGACCGAGCCGGGGTCCCGAAAATCGATTCTCGGCATAATAAACTGTGCCGCACGCCGGGACGCGGGGATATCTTTTGACGAAAAGACTGAAGGATTCTCATACATTTTTACAAGATATTCTTCCCAATCGAGATTTTTCCGAGAAACGTGGCATCCCGGGCTCCCGTAACTGCTGGCACGTTCGTCCGGTTTCCACACACGGTTTCATTCGCAAGCACCGCGAATCCTAGAGCTTCCTTGGCATCTGCGGGAATGCCGTATTCATCCGAGAGGCAAAGCCGCGTCGGGGCGAGCTTCTCACGAAGTCTCGAGACCATTACGGAATTTCTGGCGCCGCCGCCGCTCAGCACGACTTCTTCCACATCCGCACGAGGGTAAATGAATCTTTCATAGGCAGAAACTATGGAGCAGGTAGTAAACTCAACAAGGGTGCGCAGGAGATCGGGAAGAGATACCCCTTTTTTCTGGGCAAGGGAAAAAAGCCTCCCCGCCATCCGCTCCCCGAAAAGCTCCCTGCCGGTCGATTTAGGGGGTTCTATATCAAGGTACGGATTTTTCATGAGCCTGCGGAAAATGTCCTTATTAACCGAACCCTTCCCCGCTATCGTGCCGTCTTCATCGAAACTCCTCTCGCCCCCCGAGGCAAGACGCACCACCGAGTCCATCAGGGAATTGCCGGGTCCCGTATCGAAAGCCAGAAGCTCCCCGAGTTTTTTCGTGACCAGAGTGCAGTTGGAAATGCCCCCTATGTTATGGGCTATTACGTTTTTACCGGTTCCGGAGAACAGCAGGTAGTCGACGTAGGGGATAAGGGGCGCTCCTTCTCCGCCCGCCGCCATATCCCTAGTCCTGAAATCTCCCACCGTGGTAATTCCCGTGGCCTCGCAGATAACGTCCGCTTCGCCCAGCTGAAGGGTCGAGGAAACCTCCTGTCCCAGAGAAGGGGGGTTATGAAAAACCGTCTGGCCGTGGGTGCCCACCAAGTCAATGTCGGTCGTTTTGAGTGCCGCCTTCCGCAGAAGATCAAAGACCGCCGCGGCAAACTCCTGGCCGAGCAGGAAATTAAGATCGGACAGTGAGGCGGTGTTCAAGGCACCGGGAGAGAGAAGGAGCTTCCTTGCGTCATCGGAGTATTCCCGGCAGATAAAGTCCTCAACCTGTACTTCTGTATCCTCTCCCGAGCCGCGAATCCTTACCAGCGCCGCGTCAATACCGTCCATCGAAGTCCCGGAAATGAGACCGACGGCCAGTTTTTCCTTCTTCGAAATTATCGGACGAAGCCAGTTCACGCGGAAAAAGTTACCTGATGAAAAAAGGATTTAGCAGACGGAATGAGCATGGGGCCAGTTACGAATTCCCCGCCGAGCGGGATATGCCCCTTAGGGTTTTCTTCAAGTACCCGCCGTTTTCCCGCAGCACTTTGACCGACTCTTCGGGCAAGAGGCCGCCGAGTTTCATTACCACGGCAACCTTGAGATTTCCGCCGGCTTTCTGGAAAAGCGAGGCAGCCTCCTCTTCCCCCACGCCACATATGTCCATTATGATTCTCCTTGCCCTGTCGACAAGCTTTGACGATGTGGGCTTAAGGTCAACCATCAGGTTTCCGTAAGTTTTCCCGAGAAGTACCATCGCGGTCGTCGTAACCATGTTAAGGACCATCTTGGTAGCGGTAGCGGCCTTGAGCCTGGTGGAACCCACTATCACTTCAGGACCGACAAGAAGGGGTATGACCAAGTCGGCCGGGGTGTTCTCTGGCTCGCTGCAGCATACAAGTATGCTTGTGCAACCAACCGTCTTTGCATACTCAAGAGCTGATATCACAAACGGCGTACCGGAGCTCGCCGCGATTCCCAAGACCACGTCGTCCCCCGAGAGTTTTTTGTCACGGAGGGCTTCCACGGAAGCCGTAGCGGAATCCTCAGCACCCTCGACCGAGTTCCATACTGCATCCCGCCCTCCCGCCATAACCGCCTGCACCGTTTCGGGACCCGTTCCGAAGGTAGGCGGGCATTCGGCAGCTTCCATTACCCCGAGCCGCCCGCTTGTCCCCGCCCCGACGAAAAAGACCCTGCCGCTACGCTCAAGGGAGCGGAAAACCATTTCCGCTGCCTGGGAGATGGAATCTTTTTCCCTGGAAACGGCCTCAAACGCCGCTTGGTCTTCCCCGCTTACAAGATCAATGATCTCAGAACATGAAAGTTCATCGATACTGACCGTCCTCGGGTTTACTTTTTCTGTGAGCAGGTGTCCTGTCCGGCGAGTCTTTTCCACAGGAAACATTATATCTGAAACATGCGCCGCTTATCCGGAGAACCGTCCGCGGTGCCGGGTTTGATTTGTAAGCGATATCCGTATAGAGTGCTTTGGATATTGCGGGTGTAGCTCAGCTGGCCAGAGCATTGGCTTCCCAAGCCAAGGGTCGCGGGTTCGAATCCCGTCGCCCGCTCTCACTCTCTGAAGGCTGTATTTGAATTCTGGTTGTCGCACTAATATCAAATCCGCCCGATTTGTATTGATGATTCTGCTTTTCCCAATCCGAAAAAATTAAGTTCGTGGAAAAACATTTAGAAATATCATAAGAGGGTAAATTGTCGGCGAATCTCTCCAGTACCAACAAACTGAGAGAGCAGGCGGTAGTTTCCTTGTTCATGGCGAACCCTGCCAGCCACTATTGCCGGATGAATATTTAAAGCTCTTGCCAGATTCATAACGGCTACTGCGGTAGTTGGCTGCTTGCTGGCCTCGCTGGTATCCCAAACTGCTTTTGGTATTAATGCTTCCTTAACCCATTGGTCTGCTTGTGTCTCCATTTCATCTTGTAACATAGATCTGGCTCCGCCCAAACTTAAATCATCAAAAAAGGCGTCCCCTTCGTTATTGTCAATATGAAGTCCAACATGGGCTAACTCATGTAAAAGACAGAACCAGAAATTATCAATCCGGTCATAACGTAGAGTAAGACCAATGACTGGCCTCCCGTCACTGCCTCGCAGTGCCGCCCCATCAAGATATGTCTTCGGCAGATGCCTGACTGTCACAAAAGAAATACCGTTGTTCGCCAAGAACTCCGCCGCAAGTCGCGGTCCTTCTTCCGACCAGCTCATTTGTGCAAGCTGACTCAGAAAATCCAACGTTACGGTTCCGGGTTTGTAAGCCACCTCGGGACGATTCTCGTTCGCCGCACCCAACACCTTCCAGCACCATGCCTTGAGCGCATACGGATCCGTTTTGGCATTTAGGCGACGGTAATCATTCTTTCGGTAAAAAGCAGCATAAGCCACATCCCGACCACCTGCACGTTCAATCAGTTCACCAATAATTTCTTCAGCGCGCTCCTTCAAGTTGGGAACACTTGGAATCCACTCCCACTTCGCCATAGTTTTGAGTGGGAACCGGCCCCACTGAATATCGTCCTCGGGATTCTCAAGCCCTGCATCCGAATTGCGAATCAGCACTTCGGCTGGAATACCAATATGTTCATGAAGAGCTCTCGCCATAGGCATAGTTATGGCGCGTTTCCCGGAAAGCACTTCGGAAACCCTCGCACGGCTTCCTATGAAAGGAACCAAGTCGCGCTGATTCAAACCTGCCTGCTCCATGCGAAATTTGATCGCTTCAATAGGGTCTGGATACCCCATTGGCACATGTTTGCTCTCGTAGAGCTCAACAAGGTCAACCAGAACATCAAGTTCTCCGCCCTCGGGACTATCTAATTCGGCTTCAAAGATTTCGTCGATACGAGCCAAGGCAGCTTCATAGTCTTCCTCGGTACGAATTGGTTTTACGTTAACCATTTTTATACCTCCTCCGCATCTATACGATCATACTGCGCGTGGGTTCCCACGAAACGTATATAAACCACGCGGTATTTATAGTTAATTTTCACGACTAATCTGTACTTATTGCCCTTTATGTTAAAAACCACTCGATTGTCCCCCAAGATACTGGCACTACGGTACTTTTCTTTTACCTCGGCAGGAGTATCCCAATCTTCTTTCTCAACCTCGCGATACCAACTGAGAAGTGATTGCTCTGCATCTTTATAACACTCATAAAATTCCCGCAACCTTTTCTTGGCTATAATTCTCATGTAGCAACTTATATCGCTCCCAATTTAATTTGAAGTACTTCGCTCCCAAACTGATACAATTCTAACTTCTTTCATTCAAATGTCAAACAGTAAAATTTTGGTACAGACTTCATATAGAAAAAGAGGCTTAGTTCTTGTTTCCTAGACGAAGTGTTGCATTTAAAAAACTACGGGGTAATGCAAATTGGCATTAAAAGCGATCGATTGAAATAACACAACAGCTATGGAGCCGTTAACATTAAAAACGCTGTTAATTTAAGGTTTGTGACAAATGCAGTTTAATTCACGTCTCAACTTCGAGAGTTCTAAAATCAAACGATTTATCGAATTGAAAAACCAGAACCAATCAAGACCTTTTCTTAAAAACCAGATACTTAAGGCCGAAGAAGTTCCAGAAAAGCGTGAATATCAAGGATACCGCAGCTCCTATGTTCGCCCACACCGTGGACGAGATGGAGCCCCCCGAACCTCCAAATTCGGCAACCACGTACGAAGCAACCGTAACGTTTATCACGAGCCCCACGCCCACGACGGCGAAGAACCTTATGAACTGGTTCATCCATCCCTCGACCTCCTTGCTGCGAAACGTCCAGAACTTGTTCCACGCATAGCCGTTAACGTTTGCCAGAATAAAGGAAGCCGCCTTGAAAACCGAGTAGAGGATCCCCTCCGCCACCCCGGAATAATAGATGAGCAGGTTAAGTATTCCGAAGTCGATTACGAGGTTAGAAAAACTTATGACGCAGAACTTTGCGAACTGGACCAGCGAGGACCAACGGGAGAAAAACCCGAGAAAAAGAAAGTGGATCACGGGACTCAGTATGAACATCCCCCACTGCACTCCCACAAGCTTGGAGTACACTCCGGGCATCTCGGCGCGAAGCGTGAAGAAGAGAAGCAGTATGAAAAACGCGTTTATCTCGCTTATTACGAATAAAACGGGATAATCCGATCTGGTCATGGGGGTTTTCGGGGAAAAAAAGGGTTGTATCCCGAAGCAAGAAGCTTCGGGATACAACCCTGAAAAATGTACTTACCTTACCTTCAGTTAACTACCTGGTACTGGGGGTAGACGAAGCTTCCCTTGGTCCAGATCGCCCAGGTCGGATCCGCAAGCGGCTTAAGCTTGTGAAGCGAATGTCCCTCGGGAGCCGTGAACGTTATTTTCGGGTTAGCCATTGATACCGTTCCCCCGTTCCACGGGATCGGGTACTTGACCACTCCCTTGTCCTCCATAAACCCGAAGTAGTTAAGGTGTCCTCCGCCGAATCCTCCGAGTTCGCTTCCGACCTCGGCCGTGGCCTCGATCATCGACTGTCCGCCGATTTCAAGCTTTGTCTTAAGCACTCCGTTCTCTACCACGGTGGTGGTCATTCCCTCCTGAGCGGGAATTCCGACAGGCTTGGTGAACTCCCTCATCGTGGGAGAGCTGTTGTAGTAATGAACGAAGTACCTTCCGGGGTAGGTTATATCGGAATCCATCACGTACGAGTTGTGACCTTCAAGCTCAATCGTCAGATAGGTGAGCGTGTACGCCCCGAATCCCGAGGTCTGGTTCTTGTCGGGAACCGTGTACATGTTTATGACCACGTGATTGTTCGGATGGGGCTTAAGACCCGCCGGAAGCATCGATTTCAAAACCTCCGGGTCGGCCTTGTAGGCTGCGATGAACATCCAAGCACCGGTTACCAGCTGCGGGCCCGGAAGCGAAAACGACTTGGCCGGGGCCGGCGGGGCCTCACCCGAGTGCGTGGCCGTGAGCGGAACGGCACAGAAAACCAAAGCAATCAAAAAAACCAAAAACCTTCTAGCTAACATCTTTATTACCTCCTTAAGACTTTCTGATTCAATATCAAGACGTCGCCGGAAGCAAGGTCCGCTTGAACCCTAATGCTCTCCCGACGCCCTCTTCTCCTTTTCTTCTATCATATACCTAACGGCGGAGCGAACAAACCTGTTTCTCTCCGCCTCCCCCAGCACTCCTTTAAGGGCGTCGTGAACCGAGGGATCGACTATAAGTGCCCCAAGCGAACCTTCTCCTTCCCTGATCATCCGGGAAATCTCGGCCAAGTTGGAGGAGAAGCTCCGCATGTCGGCCGCAAACTGCTCGTCGTAGATGAGAGTATGCAGGAAATCCTCCCGCTTCTCATCCGCAAACGCCCCCACTATCTTGTCGAGACTCCTGGAGATGGACGTGAGGTTAGTAACGAATTCCTCTGACTGGCTTATTATCTCCTGCATCTCGGGCGACGTGTAACCCCTGATCACGATCCCGTCGCGGGCCTTGCCTATGCTCTCTCCCTGGCCGGGAACGATCTCGACGAACTTCGCCCCCAGAAGTCCTTCGGTCTTGATCGTGGCGTGGGAGTCCTTCGAGATTCTGGAAAGCGCCCGCTTGTTGATTTCCATTATGACCTGAACCTTCCCGAGGGAAGAATCGTCCGAGAAACGGATGGTCGACACGGATCCCACTCCCACTCCCGAGAGTCGCACATAGGCACCCTCGAGCAACCCAGCCGAGTTGTTAAAGTAGGTCTTTACCTTGTACTCCCTCTCAAAGAGCTCTTCCTGGCCGCTTATCGTGAAAACTCCGTAAACGAATATAGCGATCGATGCGAGGACGAAAACCCCTACCTTGAGTCGGGCCGATTTCTGCTTTTCCATCTGCGCTCACCCGGCGCGGCCGACACGCCTGATCTCTGATATTGTACCATATTGTTTGCAAGCAGAGAATTGAAAATCCGGGCGACTGTGATAACCTGAATTATTCCTTTCCATCCGAGGCACGCCCCGATTCCGAAAAGGAGTTTATTTCATGACAAAGATAAAAAGAGCGGTAATAAGCGTTTACGACAAAAAGGGGATAACCACGCTCGCAAAGGGCCTGGGGGAACTCGGCGTTGAGATGCTCTCAACCGGAGGGACCGCCAAGAGGCTTAGGGACGGCGGGGCGAAAGTGACGGAAATATCGGACTACACGGGGTTTCCCGAAATACTTGGAGGAAGGGTGAAAACGCTTCACCCCAAAATACACGGAGGCCTTCTTGGAATGAGGGACGATGAGCGCCACCTTGGGGAAATGGCCGAGAATTCCATAGAGCCGATAGACATGCTCGTGGTCAACTTCTACCCTTTTGAGGAAGTGGTCGCGAAAGAGGGAACCACGTTTTCTGAAGCGATAGAGAACATAGACATAGGCGGGCCGGCGATGCTTCGGGCCGCGGCGAAGAACCACGCGTCGGTAACCGTGCTCACCGACCCCGAAGACTACGGTGCCGTGCTCAGGGAGCTTCGCAGAAACAAGGGAAAAATCTCCCCCGAAACCAATTTCCGCCTCTCGGCAAAGGCCTTTTCCTACGTCTCGAGGTACGACGCGGCGATATCGAATTATCTCTCGTTCCTCGAACCTGACGGCGAAAGAAACCCGCTCCCGGCGACCTACACCCTCCACCTCGAAAAAAAGCTTGATCTTCGCTACGGGGAGAACCCCCACCAGCTGGGGGCCTTCTACACGGAGGGCGGCATAGAAGGGGCGCACTGCGTTGCAAACGCCAGACAGCTCCAGGGGAAAGAGCTTTCCCTTAACAACATATACGACACCGACTCCGCCTTCGAGCTCGTAAGGGAGTTCCAAGAGACCGCATGCGTAATAGTGAAGCACAACAATCCCTGCGGAGCGGCACTCGGGAACACTCCGGCAGAGGCGTTCTCCCGGGCGAGGGAATGCGACCCGGAAAGCGCTTTCGGCGGGATAATCGCCTTTAACAGGGAGGTTGACGAGACCGCGGCCGGGGAGATAGCCGGCATGTTCGCCGAGGTCGTGATAGCCCCCGGTTTTTCTGAGAAGGCGCTCATGCTGCTTGGGGCAAGGAAGAACCTGCGGGTGCTTCTTTCGGGAGGCATGGATATCGGCGGGGCGGGCATCTGGGACATAAAGAAAGTGACGGGAGGGGCGCTCATACAGCAAAGCGACAGGGGATGGGGAGATGATTTTTCAGAGATAAAGGTCCCGACCAAGAGAAAACCCACCCCCGAGGAAATGGAAGATCTGCGGTTCGCCTGGAAAGTCTGCCGGCACACCAAGTCAAATGCCATTGTCTACGCAAGAGACCTCCGGACGGTGGGCATAGGGGCGGGGCAGATGAGCAGGGTAGATTCAGTCAGGATCGCGGGGATGAAGGCCCGCACTCCGACCGACGGCTCGGTACTCGCTTCTGACGCGTTTTTCCCTTTCAGAGACGGAGTTGACGAGGCGGCGCGTGCGGGAATCACGGCAATAGTGCAGCCCGGGGGATCCGTAAGGGACGACGAAGTGATAGCCGCAGCGGATGAGCACTCGATGGCGATGATCTTTACCGGAAAAAGGCACTTTAAGCACTGAGCACCTGCCGGTTAAAGAAAGGATTGGGCGATATTCTTTCTTTACGGAAGCTCTAAAGAAAGCTTTTGCGGTTTCCCTTTCTTAAGGAGACCTCCAAGAAGAGGGTTCTTTCGCTAGAGATAAGCAACGGAAAACGCTTAGCGCTTGGTGACCTCGCGATATTTCACCTCTCTTGACAGCCAGAACTCCGCACTGCCGCCAACGCCCGTTCCAGTCGAAACGCGGCATCCTCCGTAATCGCCGCCTTGCCTTGTACAAGCCGGCTTACGTGCTTTGTCGTATAACCGGTACGGTCTGCGAACTTAGCCTGAGCCCAGTTTTTCTCTTCGAGAATGTCAAGAATCGTATCTCCAGGCGGAGACAAACGCCATTTCGGTTCAAACCGATCAAGATTTTCAGTCATGACAGTCTCCTATAAATACAATCCGTATTGGTTTCAATGGGAAACTATATACAAGGTTACAATTATCTCTCTATTCAGCTATTTGAACGAGTGTGGAATAAAGATTTCTTAAGGAAAAGCCTAGCCAACATTTCACAACTTCACTAATTAACCTAGGAAGTTCCGTGATTATAACTTATCTCGGAAAACCTGACTGTCACAGCTAAGAGATGTTTTTGCAGAATCAACCACAAAAGTTTTCTACACACTTTTTGCTATCAAAAAGATTTTTCGACTGTCTAAAGCATTCCGGCTTCTGCCCTCGTGAAAGCTACTCTTATTAAGCCATTGCTTTTATGGTTAAATAAAGATAATCGACTATGCTTATTTGACTTTTCTTTTCTCACCGTTATCATACTTAGCGCTATGCGGAAAGTTCCCGAAGAAGAAATCCTCAAGCGGTTGCGTGTTGACAACCCTTGGTGGAAGAACCGAAACAATGTCAGGTGGAAAAAATATCCTGAACGGGTCTATTTAACCCCGTTTTTCGAACTTGTATACAGGAAGAAAATTAACAGGGCGATTGTGCTGATGGGACCGCGCAGAGTCGGTAAAACTGTTATGGTTCACCAGGCAATTGCCAAGCTAATAAAGGAAAAAGTTCCACCGCGGCGGATTCTCTACGTTTCTCTGGACAATCCTCTGTATTCAGGCCTCTGGCTTGAAAAAATACTTCTTATGTTCTCCGAACTAAACTCTTTAACGCAAAAGGAGCGTTGCTATGTTTTTTTTGACGAGATTCAGTATTTAGGCGACTGGGAGAGACACCTCAAATCCTTAGTTGATTCCTACCCGCAGCACCGTTTCGTAGCTACCGGTTCGGCTGCTGCTGCGCTAAAACTGAAAAGCAATGAATCCGGAGCCGGGAGATTCTCTGATTTTACACTTCCTCCTCTCACGTTCTATGAATATATAAGATTCTCGGACACTAATAAAAAATCCCCTTTTCTGCAAAAAGACGGTTCTTTTGAACCCAGAATTCTCGAAAAAATTGAAGATTTAAACAATGAGTTCATAAATTATATAAATTTCGGCGGCTACCCAGAAACCGTATTTCTGAAGGACGCCAGAGAAAACCCCCGTTTCGTCAAGGACGATATTATAGATAAGGTGCTTCTGCGGGATTTGCCAAGCCTGTACGGAATTCAAGACATCGCAGAACTAAACAGGCTGTTTGTGACGCTTTCCCACAACACGGGACAAGAAGTTGACCTGCCTGGCATTTCTCAAGACTCAAACGTGTCGAAAGATACGATATTGAGATATCTGGAATATCTGGAAGCAGCTTTTCTGATAAAACGCGTAAATAGGGTTGACAGAAGTGTCCGGAAGTTTAAAAGAAACCACACATTCAAAGTCTATTTAAGGAATGCCTCGATGTACCCAGCGCTGTTCGGTTCCGTGAGTAAGAGCAACAAAGCCGTCTTGGGAAGATTGGTAGAGACAGCTGTTTTCAGCCACTTTTTTCATTTCGCGGAATATCTAAACCCACATTATGCAAGATGGAAAAACGGAGAGGTTGATCTGATAATCATGGACGTACTGGGAAAACCCATTCAGGCGGTTGAAATCAAGTGGTCCAACAGACCGCTTGAAAACCCGTCTCAGCTTAAAGCGTTGCTTAGTTTTGGCGAAAAAAACCAACTTAGCAGTTCGAAAAAATTGATTTGCTGTACTCTTACCAAACTCGATTCCCGGACATACGGCAATAAAGAAATCGTGTTTTGTCCGACAAGTTTTTTCTGTCTTCTGTACGGACAATCTCTGGAAAGTCCGGAATTCAGAAAAGCTTTGATTG
>JAPOYE010000111.1:0-591 GCA_026706695.1 Candidatus Dadabacteria bacterium
CCCACCTTCCTCGAGCCCTCATTTCTCTGGTGTTCGAGAGTCTCAACCCTTTTTATTATCTCTTTTCTCCGGGAATTCAGTACGGCAAACTCCGAGAGATCGGTATCGAACCCCCTGGTAGCGAGTTTTTCGCCCACAAGATCAATATTTCGCTCGATTAATTTAGGATCCAGCATTTAAAACACATGCTCCGGCAGAAATTGAAAAAAGCAAAAGTCAGGTGTTTAACTTACACTCAAAGCCGATATTTTCAAACAATCTGGTACTTTGCACAAAAGGTTCTTTTCGGGTTTAATAACCGGATATATGAATCTGAAAAAACTTCGATAAGGGGAGTACGTAATGGAAATACTGAATAACGGAATAGAAATAACCTACTTTGGACATTCCACTTTCTCGGTAAAATCTCCCGGCGGCAAAACAGTGATGATTGACCCGTGGCTTGAGGGAAATCCCTCCTGTCCGGAACAACTTCGCGAACCGGGCCATGTTGACATCATAACAGTCTCGCACGGGCACTTTGACCACATAAGTGACGTGATCCCTCTTTCCAGAAAGTACAATGCGAAAGTGGTAGCGAACTGGGAAATC
>JAPOYE010000111.1:602-5108 GCA_026706695.1 Candidatus Dadabacteria bacterium
GCTCAAAGGGAGTTCAGAACTGCAGGCCGTGTAACAAGGGAGGCAACGTGGTCATAGACGGAATAAGGTTCACAGTGACCCACGCCCAGCACAGCAGCAGCATGAAGGAGGAAGACGGAGCTGTCATCTATGGCGGGGAGCCGGCCGGCTACATAATAAAGTTTGAAAACGACTACACAATATATCATGCCGGAGATACCAACATTTTCGGTGACATGAAACTTATATCGGAGATATATAAACCACAGCTGGCAATGCTGCCCATCGGAGATCTCTTCACGATGTCTCCGCTTGAGGCATCGTACGCATGCAGGCTGCTTAACGTGAAATGGGTCATCCCCATGCACTACGGAACTTTTCCGCTTCTGGTGGGAACTCCGGATGAACTGAAGTCACTGACCAAGGATATGGATTCGCTGAGCGTGGTTGCCTTGGAACCGGGACAGCAGATCACATGACTTGCAGAGAACTTTTACTTCAGAACTAAAGGAGCTTCTTTGTTCTCATAAAAAGACAGGTTCACAAAAAAGAATTATGAAAAATCCGGCAAAATTATTAATCACCATCGCCGTGCTCCTTACGGTTTCCTGTGGGGGAAAGCAGGCGATTTACGAAGGAACAGCAGAGCAACTTAATGACGAAGTGGTTGAAGAACTTAACAAGGAAAGCGGTTTTCCCTGGATATTCGGTGGAACAAATTACGACAAAGTATTCGACATTCTCAAGGAAATACAGATCCGCTATCCCTATACCAAGTACGCCGCGCTAGCTGAACTCAGAAGCGGTGATGTTTATTTTAAAAAAAGGGAATACACTCTGGCCGCTGAGGAATACGAAAATTTCATAGCGAATCATCCGGGTCACGAAGAACTTGATTACGCAATGTATCGCCTCGGACTCTCCTACTATAAGATGAAAGCGGGGAAGGACAGAAACCATTCAAAGCGGCTTCAGTCAATAAAGTGGTTTACACTGCTTAATAAGACCTATCCCGACTCACCGTACGCTGAGCAGACGCAGGATAAAATCGAGAGATCCAGAAGAATGCTCGCGGAAAGAGAAATCTACATAGGGAAATTCTATCAGAAGAAAAAGAACTACGAGGCGGCGGCGCAAAGATACAGAAACGTTCTTGAAAATTACCCCGATACCGAATACGCCGAGAAAGCCAGGAAGCTTCTAATAGAGGCTGAGGAAAAATTATCCAAGCAGTCATCCTAGGAGAAACCTCTCCCCGAAGCTGCGGGCAAGCAATCCGCCACGTGAATTTAACGACAAGATAATTTCCCGGGCGGCTGTGCTTATCGATCCGGAACGCGCAGTTTGATCAGACGATGTAATTCCACTCAAACAAAAAGACAGACATGGTGAAGACATACAAGCTGCTTGCATATCTAGTCACGATTATCTTTCTCGTCTCCTGCGGGTCTTCTGAAGAAGAGGAGATAAACCTGCTTTTGGACAAGAGAGTCAGGTCCTTTCAGCTAAAAGACCCTGAAATGTATTCTGAGTGTATACACGAAGATTACAGGGTAACTTCAGGGGAAAAAGTTGTTGACAAGCACGAACTGGTAAGCAGGTTCAAGGACCAGGTATCCACCATTGACACGGTATCATTCGGCGAATCCGAAAGATACATATACATCAACGGGACAGACGCAAGGGTAATGATGCTCTCTTCGATTGACGTAAAGATCGATAGTTATTCAATGACATATAAAGCCAGAGAGGTTATTAACTTATCGAAAGTACTGGGAAAGTGGAGAATAACCAAGGAGTCTATGCTTAACTTGCTCAGCGGAACTATGATTCTTGATAACTAGCCGAATTTCTTTTCAATATCTTCCTGCTCTTCCTTACACTCTATGCAAAGAGTAGTCTCCGGTCTTGCAATCAGTCTCTGTTCCGAGATCTCCTCTTCACACACCTCACAGATTCCGTAAGAACCATTCTCAAGTCTCGCGAGCGCGTCGCGTATTTTCCGAAGCAGCTTTCTCTCCCTGTCCCTTTCCCGCAGTTCGAGAACCCTGTTTGACTCGGATAGCGCCCTGTCAAGTGGGTCTGGGAAAGAATTGGACCCCTTACTCATCCTATCAACAGTATCATAGGCAATGCCCAGTATATCGGACATTTTCTGAATCAGGATGGTTCTTACCGTCTCCCTGGTTTCCGCTTTCATGGAGAATATTATATATACCTACGCTTTTTTGTAAATTTGACGAAGCGCGACAAATACAATTAATTATCCGCCATGGCGAGAATGAAGAGACTTACGATTGAGTTGCCGGGAGAACTGGCTGCTCTTGTTTCAGATCTGCTCTTGGGTCTTGAAGCCGGAGCGGTTAGCGAGGAGCAAAGAGACCACAGAGAACCATTAATTCATGCGTATTTCAAGGAAGAAACGGACATTGCGGGAATCATAACAACCGTAAGGGAGTTCTCTATGCTTTTTAGCGAAAACGCCGAGGCGGTCCGGTTCACCACCCGATACATAAATCAAGCAGACTGGGAAGGTTGGAAATCCTATTTGAAACCGGTAAGGGTGAGTCGTCGAATAGTTATCAAACCCCCATGGGAAAAACAATACAAGGCGGAGCGGGGAACCAAGGTAGTTGAAATAAATCCGGGAAACGCCTTTGGCACGGGACATCATGAAACAACAAGAATATGCGTAAGTTATCTGGACGAAATTATCGAAAAATCCCCAGGGTGTTCTGTTTTTGACGTGGGATGCGGGAGCGGTATTCTGGGTATCTGCTCGATCAAACTGGGAGCATCCACTTCGTTTTGCGCAGACATTGATTTCAAGGCCGCAAAAGAAACCATCTCGAATTCCGCAAGAAACGCAACTTCCGACAAGGTAAAAGTCTGGTGTGGTTCTGCAGACTGCACACGGAAAAAATTCGACGTGGTTGTTTCTAACACATCCAAGGATACTCTTATCTCAATGAGGGAGAATCTAAAAGAGAGACTTCTTCCCCTAGGGCATCTTATAGTGTCCGGCATACAGGCAAACGAGAAACGGGAAGTAGCCGAAACTTATGGAAACTCGGGTTATGATATTGTCAGTGGGAAGGTCGAGGGCGGATGGGCCGGACTTCTCCTGAGGTTAAAGAAAACGAGGAAGCCTGCAGAATGAACTCCTTTGAAAATTATATACCTATTTCCCCAAATAATATGATGGGTATGATATGCTGCGATGGCTAGAGAAATACGCACAGTAGAGTTTGTCGTTCTGCCAATCACTAAGACGAAGGCAAAGAAGATGTTTCAGATAGCCGGAGCCTGCCGGTATGTCTGGAACCATTTTCGGGAGAAGAACCTTACGGACTATCAGGCATTCAAAAACGGCAAGGGAGAAAGACCGAAAACAAGTTGTTTTTCTCTGGGGGTGGAGTTCACAAAGCTGAGGCACAAGACGCATTGGATGCTTGAACTTCCCGCCAATCCTGTAAAGCATACCCTCAAGTATTTTGCCGACGCGCTTGGAGAAGCCATGGCAGGCAAGAAGGGGTTTCCAAAGCCAATGAGCAGAAAGAGGACCGCCCCCGGCTTCACGCTTCCAAGCAGGGAAAATTTCTGTATAAGAAGAATGGACAGAAAATATTCCCTGCTTCGCATTCCCGTGGTCGGCTGGGTAAAGATTACCCGTGGGGGAGGCAATCCATGGGAGAGCGGCACACCGAAACAAGTGGTGCTTCGCCATGACGGACACAGGTGGCGTGCCTTTGTTTCCTACGAGGTTGAAGTGGAGAAAAGGCCGGATGACGGTGAGGTTCTCGGAGTTGACATGAACGCACGCCAGGTTGCCACTTCAGATGGAGATTTCTATCATCTGCCCGATTTAAAGAAAAAAGAGAAGCGAAGGAAGTGGTATCAGAGAAAAATGGCAAGGCAGGCAAAGGGGTCTAACAGAAGGAAAGATACGAAAAGAAAACTTGCCAAGGTAAGCAGGAAGATAGCCAATACACGGAAGGACTGGACCCACAAGACCACAAGGGATATCTCCGGGAAATGCGGAACTATAGTCGTGGAAGACTTAAACGTTAAGAACATGACTGCTTCCGCGAGAGGTACTGTAGAGAATCCGGGAAAAAACGTGAAGCAGAAGGCAGGACTTAACAGGGCGATACTTGATACAGCCTTTGGGGAAATAAGAAGGAATCTTGAGTACAAATGCGGGAGACTGGTGGAAATAAACCCCGCATACACAAGTCAGACATGCTCTGAGTGCGGGCATACAGATAAAGAGAACCGCAAAACCCAAGCGCGGTTCCTGTGTGTGAGTTGCGGATTTGCGTCCAATGCGGACACGAATGCCGCAATGAACATAAGGCGTCTGGGAATGGCGCAACTGCACGGAGAGGGTACTGGTATTAGCACAGTCCCTGCGAACCGTGAAATTGATACGAGGTTATCCCATGGGTAAACAAGTATATAATTCCCACTCCTTTAAAACTATAGAATGGAAAGACGACAGGGTCTTAATGATCGACCAGAGAAAGC
>JAPOYE010000112.1 GCA_026706695.1 Candidatus Dadabacteria bacterium
TGGATTCGAGCTCGGAAACCGGAACCCCAAAAATCGCTACAGCGCAAATTCCTCACCCTTATGCTTTCTTGACACTATAATAACTATTCAATAGCATTCTCCGCAAGTTATGAGGCAATCCCGGCAGATATCAATCGGTGACGTAAAAATAGGCGGGGGAGCTCCCGTGTCGGTTCAGTCAATGACTATCACCGATACGAGAGACGTTGCGTCAACAGTTTCCCAGATAAAAAGACTTGAGAAGGCGGGTTGTGACATCGTCAGGGTAGCCGTTCCCGACATGGATGCCGCAAAGGCTCTGGGAGCGATAAGAAAAGAGATAAGGATTCCCCTTGTCTCGGACATACACTTTGATTACAGACTGGCCCTTGAATCAATAAGACAGGGAGTCGACGGGATGAGAATAAATCCCGGAAACATCGGCGCTAGGTACAGAATAAAGGCCGTGGTTAACGCCTGCAAGGAAAGAAGAATTCCCATAAGAATAGGCGTGAATTCAGGCTCTCTTGAAAAAGACATACTCAAAAAGCACAAACACCCAACGGCCGAAGCCTTGGTTGAGAGCGCAATGAGACATGTCGGCATACTCGAGGACCTTGATTTTCTCGACATAAAGATTTCAGTCAAGTCCACCGACGTGAGGAAAATGATTACCGCATACAGAATGCTCGCGGACAAGACCGAATATCCGCTCCATCTCGGAGTTACCGAGGCGGGGACCCCGGGAATGGGGACGGTGAAATCCGCCATAGGAATCGGAGCGCTTCTGGCTGAAGGGATAGGTGACACGATAAGGGTGTCCTTAACCGGCGATCCGGTGGAGGAAATAGTTGTCGGAATGAACATACTGAGGTCCCTTGGAATCAGGAACAACGGAATTGAACTTATCTCGTGCCCGGGATGCGGGCGACTTGAAATAGATCTTGAGAAGCTGGTTTCTGAAGTTGAACAAGGTGTTTCCGGTTTTAACCTTCCAAGACCGGTTAAAGTCGCCATACTGGGTTGCGTTGTCAACGGGCCGGGTGAGGCCGCGGAAGCTGATATAGGGATAGCGGGGGGAAGGGGGAAAGGAATGCTCTATCGGGACGGAAAGCTGATAAAATCTTTCAGAGAAGCCGATTTGGTCGGGGAGCTTGTCAAAGAAATAGAGAGAAATTACGTCAACTGAACTGAAAACCCCGCAAAATTGCTTTCCAGCTGAGTTCAGATCACTTTAAAGGAGAAAAACGAATGAGGTTTTCTTCCTATTTCATACCCACGGTCAAGGAAGACCCTTCGGATGCCGAGATCATAAGTCACAAGCTTATGGTAAGAGCAGGCATGATAAGAAAGCTTGCGGCCGGGATCTACAACTACCTTCCTTTGGGACTCAGGTCCATAAGAAAAGTCGAAAACATAGTGCGGGAAGAAATGAACAGGGCAGGAGCCATAGAGCTCCTCATGCCCGCAGTGCTTCCGGCCGAACCTTGGATCGAAAGCGCCAGATGGGATTACTACGGAAAGGAACTTCTTCGCTTCAAGGACAGAGCCGAACGGGATTTCTGTCTGGGACCCACGCACGAGGAAATAATAACGGACATAGTCAGGAAGGAGATTCGTTCCTACAAACAGCTTCCTGTTAATTTTTACCAGATACAGACGAAATTCAGGGATGAAATCCGTCCCCGCTTTGGGGTTATGAGGGCACGTGAATTCATAATGAAAGATGCCTACAGCTTTGACGTTTCGGATGAGGGAGCGGATCGTTCCTACCAGGCGATGTACGACGCTTATGTACGTATATTTGAAAGATGCGGGCTCGCGTTCAGCGTGGTTGCCGCCGATTCAGGAAACATCGGCGGAAGTTTTTCACATGAGTTCATGGTGACTGCCGACACCGGGGAAGACGTAATAATGAGTTCCACGGAGGCAGATTACGCCGCCAACCTCGAACTCGCAAAAATCGGCATTTCAGAAGACGAAAGGGAAGGATCAAGAACAACCTCCGGACATGAAGAGGTCTCCGAGGTCCATACCCCGGGCCTTAAAACGGTTGAGGATGTGGCGCAGCTTTTAAAAGTCGGTCCGGAAAAATTGATAAAGACCCTTATAGTGCATACCGAAACGGAACCGGTCGTTGCGCTCGTAAGGGGAGACACAGAGCTCAGTCTAACCAAGCTTCGAAATTTTCTCGGATGTGATGTCGCAGAACTTGCTGATCCGCAGACAATTCTGGAAGTTTCAGGAGGCCCGCTTGGATTCAGCGGACCCGTGGAACTTAAGAGAAAGAACGTGAGAGTGATTGCGGACAAATCCGTTCGCAATATGAAAAACGCCGTAACGGGAGCCAACAAAGGCGATTATCACATAACCGGCGTTAACCCCGGGCGGGACTTTGAAGCCGATTCCTATGCGGACATAAGGGTGGCGAGGGAAGGGGACCCGTGCCCGGTTTCTGAAAACGGAGTTCTGAAGGCGTCAAGGGGCATTGAAGTCGGTCATGTTTTCAAGCTTGGGACCAAGTACAGCGAAGCCATGGGAGCCACCTACGTAAATGAGAACGGAGTGGAAAAACCGCTTGTTATGGGTTGTTACGGAATCGGGATAGGAAGAACGGTAGCAGCGGCGATAGAACAGAATAACGATGAGTACGGAATAAAATTTCCCGTCCCCATAGCTCCGTTTGAAGTTTCCGTGCTTCCGATAAACATGAAGCAGCAGGATGTGAAGGACGCAGCGGAGAAAGTGTACTCAGCGCTTCTCCACGATGGAGTGGATGTTCTTATTGATGACAGAGCGGAGACCGCTGGGGTGAAATTCAAAGACTCGGATCTGCTCGGAATCCCGATTCAGGTCACTGTCGGGCAAAGAAGCCTGAAAGAGGGCAAGGTGGAGATAAAAAATAGAAACTCCGGTAAGAGAATAAGCATTATGGTAGAAGAAGTCTCGGGAGAAATTGCTGCTCTTTTGGCTGAAGAGAGATAAGAAGAAGAACACCGGGGTGGAAATTTTGGGGTTTATATACTGCCCAAAAGTGTGATAAGATGTGAGCATGGGCTTAATGTATTCCCTACAGATCAGGTTCGAGATAATACTGCAGCGTCTGAACAGCATAGAGAAGCGCTTAAAATGAGCCACGCAGAAGTTAAAATCCAGGTCGATCAGTTCAAAGGAGCTCTGATAATAAGCGTATCCGGCGAGATTAAAGGCCTGAGCGGACGGGAATTTCACAACGCGATATTCCAGGAAATCCAGGGGCAGGAAGTCCCTATAGTTCTAGACCTCAAAGGGCTGACCTACATCAACAGCACGGGACTGCGCTCGATCCTGCTTGTCGCCAAAAGGCAGCAGGACATCAAATCGAAATTCGCGGTGTGCTCCCTGTCCAAACCTATGAGAGAAATATTCGAGATCACGTGCTTTGACCGGATCATGTCGGTGCTTCATTCCCGCTCCGAAGCCATAGAAGCGGTAACTTAAAAGTCCGCCAACACTTAGTTGCTTCTTCCGAAGGTGAAGTTTCCTTCTTTGTCCAGATCCACTTTTACCGTGACCGCATCCTTGAAATTTCCTTTCAATATCTCGTTTGCAAGCGGGTCCTGTATATATTTCTGTACGGCGCGTTTAAGGGGCCTTGCCCCGAAAACGGGATCGTAACCAATATCAACCAGTCTTGTAACGGCTTTCTTGGAGAGTTCTATGGCGAGATTTTTCTCCGCAAGCCTCTCTCTCAGGTATCCAATCTGGATCTCGGCTATCTCAATGAGGTCTGTTCTTTTCAGGGCGCTGAATATGACAACTTCGTCAATTCTGTTTAGAAACTCGGGACGAAAATAATTTCTGAGCATCTCGTTTATCTTATTTTCCATTTCCTCGCTGTCTCCTGACGACTCCTGTATGTGCTGGCTCCCCAGGTTTGAGGTCATTATTATTACGGTGTTGCGGAAATCAACGGTTCTCCCCTGTCCGTCGGTGAGTCTTCCGTCGTCAAGAATCTGAAGAAGCAGGTTAAACACATCGGAGTGCGCTTTTTCTATCTCGTCAAAAAGCACCACGGAGTAGGGTCGTCTCCTCACGGTTTCCGAGAGCTGTCCCCCTTCCTCGTATCCGATATATCCGGGAGGGGCTCCGATCAGTCTTGATACCGAGTGCTTCTCCATATACTCGCTCATGTCAATCCGTACGATCGCGTCTTCATCATCAAACATGAATTCGGCAAGTGATCTGGCAAGTTCGGTCTTCCCGACCCCCGTGGGCCCGAGGAACATGAACGAGCTTATCGGCCTTTTCGGATCGGAGAGCCCGGCCCTTGACCTGCGAAGCGCATTTGAGACCAGTCTTATGGGCTCCGGCTGTCCCACCACCCGCTTCGAGAGTCTTTCTTCCATATGAACGAGTTTCTCGACCTCCTCCTCAACCAAGCTTGATACTGGTATTCCCGTCCATTTTGACACAACCGCGGCTATATCCTCGGCACTTACTTCCTCGCGAAGCATTTTCCTTTGACTCTGTATTTCGGAGAGCTCCCCACCGAGGTTCTCCATATCCTTTTCAAGCTCCGGAATTCTGCCGTAAAGAAATTCCGATGCGCGGGAGAGATCTCCTTCTCTCTGTGCTCTCTCCGCATCCATTCTTCCGGTTTCTATTTCCTCCTTGGTCTTTCTTATCCTCGATATGCAGTCTTTTTCCTTCTGCCAGTGCGCTTCAAGCACCTCCGCTTCCTCTTTCAGTTCCGAGAGGTTTTTCTCAATCTCTTCAAGTTTTCCCCGAAGTTCAGGATCCTGCTCTTTTCTAAATCCCTCCCTTTCTATCTCAAGGCGCATTATCTTCCTTTTTATCTCGTCTATCTCCGTCGGCACGGAGTCAATCTCCATTTTGAGCCGTGCAGAGGCCTCGTCCATCAGGTCAACGGCCTTATCGGGCAGAAATCGCCCGGAGATATACCTGTCTGAAAGCTGGGAGGCGGCAACAAGGGCTTCGTCCTTGATTTTTACCCCGTGGTGAACCTCGTACTTTTCCTTAAGACCCCTTAGGATCGATACGGTTTCCTCAACGGAGGGTTCATCGACGTAGACCTGCTGAAACCTCCGCTCAAGGGCTGCGTCCTTTTCTATGTGATTTCTGTATTCATCAAGAGTGGTCGCACCTATGCAGTGAAGTTCTCCGCGCGCAAGGGCCGGCTTTAGCATGTTTGACGCGTCCATCGCTCCATCGGCCGCTCCGGCTCCAACTACGGTGTGTATCTCGTCTATGAAAAGAATTATCTCCCCTTGGGATTCCGTGACTTCTTTCAGCACAGCCTTGAGTCTCTCCTCGAACTGTCCCCTGTACTTTGCTCCTGCAAGCAGGGATCCAAGATCTAGGGAAATCAATTTTTTGTCCTTAAGTCCCTCGGGAACATCGGAGTCAACTATGCGCTGTGCCAGCCCCTCCACTATGGCTGTTTTCCCCACTCCGGGTTCCCCTATGAGCACAGGGTTGTTCTTCGTTCTTCGAAGGAGCACCCGTATCACGTTCCTTATCTCGTCATCTCTTCCTATTACCGGGTCTACCTTCCCGCTTCGGGCAAGTTCGGTGAAGTCCTTTCCGTACTGGTGAAGCGGTTCCATGGTGTCTTCAGGATTCTGCGTGTTCACTGTCTGGTTACCTCTCAGTTCTTTAAGTACTTTTAAGATCCCTTCCTTAGTCACCCCTGATTCTGAAAACCCGTTTCCCAAGGCCCCGGAGGCGAGAGAAACAACTCCAATCAGAAGGTGTTCAGTGCTCACGTACGCGTCTCCAAGATGGTGCGCTTCCTTGTCGGCCGACCGGATGGCAGAATCAAGTTCTCTGCTCATGTATATCTGGTCAGATGCCCCTTTCACCTTGGGAAGCTTGGATATCTGCTCGGCGGCCGTCCGCGCAAGCTCCCGGGGGTCGGATTCCAGTCGCTCCAGAATCTTGGTCGGCATCCCGGGCTGACTTACAAGAGCCGCGAACAGATGAGGCAGGTCAATCACCTGATTTCCGCCGTCGCTAGCCGCGTTTTGTGCCTCCAGAATGGCTTCCTGAGCCTTCAATGTGAATTTTTCAGGCGAAATCATCTCAGACACAAAATAATTCTTCTTTGTGCGGAATCAAGGAATTGCCCGAAATTGAAAACGGGCGGGGAAAGGGAGCAAGAAAAGATCGCGCAATAGCCCCCTGAGTGCGGTTAAAACACCGCACGCACAGATTGGCTGCACAGAAAAAAACGATGAATTGCAAGGAACGCCGATTAAAGCGTATCTGCGCTATTTCCCGAGGATGCTCACGACGCAGGTAATTCCGTCCATGGCGGGCTGGGCGCCTCCCATGGTCTCGATGATGCCGACTTTCGCATCTTTTACCTGGCGCTCCGGCTCGACTTCCCCTCTTATCTGCCTTACGATCTCGGCAGTCTGAAGAAGTCCTGTAGCTCCGACCGGATGTCCCCGTGAAAGCAGGCCGCCGCTTGGGTTGACCGCGACTTTGTCGCCTCCGACCCATGTGCTTTTTTCGTCTATGAGAGTTGCTCCCTCTCCCTTCTCGCAAAAGCCGAGAGATTCGACAACCATCATTTCCGCTATTGAGAAAGCATCGTGAATTTCGGCTACGTCCATGTCTTCGGGCCCCAGTCCCGCCATCTCGTAAGCCATCTGGGAGGTTCTCCAGACGTTCTCCGAAGGATCGCAGGTAAGGCCTGTGGGGCTGCTGTATTTGCCCGACTGCGCGACGCATCCCAGGATCTTTATCGGCATCTTTTTAGCAAGCTCTCCGACATGCTCCTCGGAACACAGCACCGCGGCCGCGGCTGCGTCTCCAACGGGACAGCACATGTTACGCGTAAGCGGGTCGGCGATCACCGGCGCACCCAGCACTTCTTCCACGGTTGTAGTCTTTCTGTACTGGGCAAGAGGATTGAGCGAAGCATGGTAGCGGCTTTTTACGACGACTTCGGCCAGCTGTTCAATCGTGACCCCGTATTCGCTCATGTACTTTGAAGCTCTTATGGCGTAGAGCCCGGGCATTCCCATACCTATGGATACCTCAAGGTCATCTTCCTCGAGGGGCAGGGGACCACCGGAGAGAATTCTGCTCAGATTCTCAACGCCCAGAGCGAGCGCTATGTCGTACTGACCGTAGGCCACGGTTCTCCAGGCTTCCCACAGGGAAAGGGTTCCGCTTCCGCAGGCACCCTCCACATTTATGGTGGGCTGTCCGACAAGTCCTATATCCTTAAGCGCTCTCTGCCCGACTCCCATGCCTTGGTAGACATGGCCGCAAAAGGCGATTTCTATCTTTCGCGCGTGAATTCCCGAATCCTGTATCGCGGCCCATGCGGCTTCTCTTGCGAGAATGTGAGCCGGTTTATCGGGAAATCTTCCGCAGGCGGTGTTTCCCACTCCTATTATGTATACGTCTCTCATTAATAACTCCTCCTGCTTGCGCTATAATTTCGGCGATAAATGTATACCAAACTATCCGCATTGTAAAATTTAAGGAATTTTGATTTTTGATGATGAAATTTCTGCGATTTAGTGGTATGATGTTCGGAGATGTTATGCAGTTTCAGCTTTATTCTGAACAAAAAATACCCAGATAGGAGGTTATTAATATGAGTGATGTACCAAGTGCCAGCGAAGTTGGTAGTATCATGGACACTTTCAGTTCCATAGGAACAAGAAGGTCCATCAGGTGGTATGAGCCGCATAAGTCCGTTGAGAAATGGAAGGTTCAGGCCATGCTGGAAGCTGCCCGGCTTTCTCCTACGGCAGGCAACTTCAATGGGCAAAGAGCAATAGTTGTATACAGGGATGAAGATCCCGAAATATGGGAGTTTATATCCGACTGGAGTCAGATCACAACGCAGATGGCCCCCGTGCTTATCTTCTGGTGTTATGACATGGCCAACTACGACACAATGGGTCAGTCTATCCACGACCTTCTAAGAACTGGAGCACTCGATAAGGCGCACGGCTGGGAATATGACAGGGTATCCAGGCTGTTCCCGCTTGCCGCAATGCTTCCCGATGCGGTACTGCACCGTCTTGCTGCGATCGATCTTGGAAATGCGATACAGAACGCCTGTCTTGTTGCGACGTCCTTGGGTCTCGGGACCTGTCTTAACGGCGCCAGCGGTGGAGCCAGGAGGAACACGAAAGCAAAGTTCAATCTTCCAGACACTTACGTTTTCAGCTGGCTTATGACCGTCGGTTATCCCGCAGAAAGCATGGACGGCGGCGGAGCAAGAAGCCGGCCCCCGTTTGGAACAATGTTCTTCGAAAAGCAGGTCGGAAACGCTTTCCCGAGAGACCCCGAGGTAGTAAAGCTTCTAGAGGATCTGAACATGCTTCAGCCGGCAGGACCTCTTCCCGGAAGACTCGAGGAGATAAACAAGCTCACCAGGCGTTTCGGTCTCGGAGACGAGTGGCTTACGGACTGGCAGCTTGAAGAGTCCCAGCTTGGGGATCTTGCGGGAGACAAGAAACCTGCACCCCTCAGTGCCGATGCAGTCCAGGCTTCGGTCGCGGGCGCATCCGCTGACCCCTCGGGCTTTACCCTCAAACCGACCGTAAAGCGGGAGGAGATCCAGAAGTACAGGGAAGAAAAAGGCATTGGGGATGCCGACTAGTTCTTATCAAAAATAAACAAGGAGGTTTTGGTAATGGCAGAAATAACGTTCAATATTCCAGATCCGATTCATGACAAGATAAAGAAAAGAGCCGAGCAGACCAAGAACAGCGATGTTGGTATTATAATCGCCACTCTGGCTCTTACTTTCAACGCTGCAATTTATGACCATACAAAGTGGCTCCAGAATCTAGATGGAGTGGACGACAAGTCTAAGCCTTGGTAAGGTCACGGAAGTAAAAAACAAAAAGGGGGTGTTCGTGCGAACGGTCACTCCCTTTTTGTTTTATTGCTTTTACGAACAAGACTGCTAAAGCCCTTGGGAAACTAAAGGGAACTATGCAGCAGAGGAGGCGGGGAACTGCCTTTCAGTTCTTTTTCCAAGTTAGAATTCCGAAGTTTGGCATCCGCATCAGTTTCTTCAACGAATTTCTCTAAATAGAGAAGTAACTCTTTGAAATCTCTTCCGTCTCTGGCTGATACAAACGGAGTTTCAGGAAATGTCTCGCGAAGAGCGGCTTGTGTGTCTGCATCGGCCTGATCAACCTTATTAAACACGAGAATGCTTGGTATGTCTTCGAACTCCATGGATTCTACGATCTTAATTACCGAATCTATTTTGTCCCTGACTTCGGGATCACTCGCATCAGCTACATGAAGCAGCAGGTCGGCTTCGCCTATTTCTTCAAGCGTTGCCCTGAACGCATTTATGAGTTCCTTGGGAAGCTTGCTTATAAAGCCCACGGTGTCTGTCATGAGCACATGCTTTCCTCCGGGAAGCATGACCCTTCTTGTCGTCGGGTTAAGGGTCGAGAAGAGCTTGTCCTGGGTAACTATTGAGGATTTGGTCAGGCGGTTAAAAAGCGTGGATTTGCCGACATTCGTGTACCCGATAAAAGACAGGGTCGGGATCATTGAGGTTCTCCTGTTCTTTCTCGTGTGTTCCCTTCTTCTGCAAAGGCCGTCAATCTGCTTTTCTAGCTGTTCAATCTGTTTTCTTATGTTTCTTCTTTCCTGCTCAAGTTTTTTCTCTCCGGGACCTCTCGTGCCTATTCCACCCCCCAGCTGGGAAAAAGCCGTCCCCTTGCCTTTAAGTCTCGGCAGATTGTACTGGAATTCTGCAAGCCTTGCCTGGATTTTTCCTTCGTTTGTCTTGGCGTGTTTCGCGAATATCTGTATTATCAGCTGGCTTCGGTCCATTATATCAAGACTGGACTCTTCCCCGATAGCGTTTGCCTGGGTGGGGGTAAGTTCCGTGTCGAAAATTATGGTGTCGGCCCCAAGGTGCTTAGCGTGAAGAGCGATCTCCCTAAGTTTTCCTCTGCCGACCAGGTAACGAGGATCAACGTTCTTTCTTATCTGGACCATCTTGTCGAGCACTACTTTTTCCGCGGAAAGAGCCAGGGAGTTAAGCTCCTCCAAGGATTTTTCAGCAAGGTAGCGAAACTTGGTGCTAAACCCCACAAGTATGACTCCTTCCCTGTTTTCCTTGCCCCCGTTCTTGAGAAAAGCGCTCCTTAGGGACTGTTCTATGGCGGCTATCTCCTGTTCAAGGTTAATGTTTATGCGACCTACGTCAGAAAACTTCGAGATTTCCCACTTCGCATGGTTTTCTCCGTCTGGTGGGACAAGGTTCGCATACTCAAAGCGCCCCGCTGAGCCGTTCTGACCTAAAGAGACAGAAGCTACCAGATCGAGTCTTTCATTTGCCAGGGTCGCCAGATCAGAATTCGTGAGACCAGACCCCTTGAGGTTAGTTCTTACGGCGCGAAATCCCCTGAGCCTGTATTTAGCTCTTCTCATCCTTCCAAGTAGATTTTCAAAAGGAAAATCGCAAGGTTCTCCGATGAATACGAACCTTATCTTTCCCTTACGGTCGATAAATGTCGTTATGGTTTTTCGGAGTTCCTTCGAAAAGGCTAAGAGGGTGCGCGTAAATTCAAGGGTGACCAGATGGTCTTGAGGGATTTTTCTCTTGTATATTCTGAGCAGGTTCTTCAGGTCGCTTCTGGTGAGGCCTGAGGTGTTTCCATGGATTCTGTCTATCTTTTGTCCCCCTTGAAGCATATATTATTACATCGAGCAAAGAATTTGAAGCATTTTCGGCGAAGAGTGGGAGAAAGCTTGCCGATTTGCCGATTTTTCAATGTTTAAAACGATAAGGCTCTTCATCTGTAGACCCCAGGTAGGAAGCGAAAAGTTATTAGGGTAATACACCGTGGAAACAAAAAAACAGCCATGGATTGCCGAGTTCTACGAAAAGGAGAAAGTCTCGGCCGACTCGGATAAAACATGCGGAAAAGCGGAGAAGGCCTCGGATTTTCTCTGTCGCAGCTTCGAGACCTGCGTGGAATCTTTAAACAAAGAATATGGCCGAGACGCAATCAGCGTGGTTGCTCCGCCTCGGGGCTTTATGCACGCGGTTTTTGATGCTGATGAAGAAACTCGAGGTTTTCTGCTGCTTTTCGGAACTTCAAAGCTGGTAATGGTCTTTTGCGGGGACGGAAACGCCGTTACATTTGTCGGGAGAAAAATTGATTCTGACTCCCAAAGCCAAAAGAAGAACTTAAAACTTCTCGGGGCAACTTGGGAAGAGACAGAAGACGGGGAATATCTCTTGCGGGACAGTACGGGAGTAGAAATCGAAATCCGCGAACTTGTGCTGCGGATAATCCGTTGGGGTACGGGCTAAGGAGTGAGGATGATGTGCGTCAGAAAGGCGATGACCATTATAAGCCCTATAAGCAACGGTACGCCAAGGATATAGTGAAACCCTTCTTTTTCGTGCGGTTCGAGATCAAACATTACGGCGCAAGGATAACCTATGCTTTCTGCCATTGCAAAGTTTTATTGAAGAGACTCTGAAATTTTGTTAGATTTCTACTGTAATGACTGAATATGTAACGCCTTTTTTCCGCCCTCCAAGCGAGCATAAAAGTTTCATTCTGCAGGCCACAATCGGCTGTTCCCATAACAAGTGCACCTACTGCGCCATGTACAGAAAGGAAACCCAGAAGTTCAGGGTAAGGCCTATGGGGGAAATAAAAGAAATTATTGATGCCGCGGCGCAGAGCGGGTTGCTTGAACGAAGAGTTTTCATTGCAGACGGCAACGCACTTGTACTCTCCACGGCTAAGCTGATGGAGATAATGAACTATCTCTATGAGAAAGCCCCGGATATTGAAAGGATCACCATGTACGCAAACATAGGGGACATACTCAGAAAATCAGTTGAAGACCTCACACGTCTCCGGGAAAACGGCCTCAGCATGGTCTACATAGGTTTTGAGAGCGGAGACGATGTGGTTCTTGAGAGAATAGAGAAGGGAGCGAATTTTGCCGAGACAGTTGAAGCCTCAAGAAAACTGAAAGCCTCCGGGATAATGAATTCGGTCATGGTGCTTCTCGGCATCGGCGGGAAGGACAGGAGCAGGGAACACGCTTTGGCTACCGGGAAGCTTCTTACCGAGTGTGACCCGGAATACGTCGGGGCTCTTTCTCTCCAGCTTAAAAAAAAAAAAACGATTTACCAGCAATGGC
>JAPOYE010000113.1 GCA_026706695.1 Candidatus Dadabacteria bacterium
TTGGGACCTGTGATTCTAACTGTTTTATACAAGCTTGTTAAACGCAGCACGGTGAAACTTTAATGGAAACGATCATAGGAGTAATCGGAGCAGCTAACGCAAGTGAGAAGGAAAAAAGAACTTCGGAAGAGGTCGGAGTTCTTATTGCCAAAAGAGATTCTTTTCTGCTTTGCGGCGGAATGGGAGGAGTTATGGAAGCCGCGTGCCGAGGAGCAAAATCAGCCGGAGGCACCACAATCGGGATTCTCCCCGGCCCCGAAGCCTCCTTGGCCAACAGATTCATCGACATACCAATAGTTACAGGGATGGGTGAAGCAAGAAACGTGATAGTAGCAAAGTCAAGTCATTCCATAATCGCCATTGGAGGCAGTTTCGGCACCCTGTCGGAGATATCGTTCGCACTTAAGTCCGGAATTCCGGTTATCGGGCTTGACACCTGGGATGTCTCTGAGGAAATTATCAAATGCGAAACCCCGGAAGAAGCAGTGAGAACAGCCTTTGAGCTATCCTCCCTCAGGAAAAGGGCCTGATGAAAACCTCCCCGAACAAGCAAAAAGAAATGGCACTGGAAGAGATAGGAAGTTACATAAGACGCGTTCCCGATTTCCCGAGCAAGGGAATACTCTTCTACGATATAACCACGCTGATTAAAAACGCCGGAGCTTTTCAAAAATCCGTTGACATGATGGCGGAAATCCTCGCCGGTAAGGAGATAACCTCATTTGTCGCGCCCGAGAGCCGAGGTTTTATCTTCGCTTCCGCCTTATCCTATAAGCTTGGAAAAGAATTGATCCTAGTGAGGAAGCCCGGCAAGTTGCCAAGCGACACCGCAAGCGTTTCATATGATCTTGAGTATGGAAAAGACGTTCTGGAAATTCACAAAGACGCGATAAACGGTAAAAGCAGGGCAGTGATCGTCGATGATCTTCTGGCCACGGGGGGAACGGCGCACAGTACCGGGCGCCTAGTGGAAGAACTAGGCGGAAGCGTCGCCGGGTACCTCTTTCTTGTAGAACTCACGGGACTCAAGGGGGCCGAGGCTCTTTCCCCCCACCCGGTCTGGTCCCTACTTAAAATGCCGGGGTAAAAATTGAAAAAGATAGAAGTCAAAGTCAGGTCAAACGAAGATAATTCCTATGAAATCCTGATCGGCCAAGGTCTTCTGAGCCAGATTGCCGGCGATCTGGTCGAGGCATCCATAGCTCATTCCCATGCCCTAGTAACCGATTCAAACGTGGCGGATCTCTATGGAGCAAAACTTCTGAGCGATCTTGGGGAAGTGCTCCCAGAAGTCAGTATGATTGTTTTTCCGGCGGGAGAGCAAAGCAAAACCAGAGAAATCAAGTCCTTCATAGAAGACAGGATGCTCGAATCGGGATTCGGCAGGGACTCTTCGGTCGTAGCACTCGGCGGCGGGGTCGTGGGAGATATAGCAGGATTCGTAGCCGCCACTTACATGAGGGGAGTACCCTGCGTTCAGGTGCCGACAAGCCTAGTTGCCTGCGTTGACAGTTCGGTGGGAGGAAAAACTGCTGTAGATACCCCTCACGGAAAAAACCTCATCGGTTCCTTCTATCAACCATGGCGGGTGTATGTGGACACAGACATGCTTAAAACCCTCGAACCGAAGCAACTCGCGGAGGGACTCGCCGAAATAATTAAATACGGTGTAATAAGGAGTGAGGATTTCTTCCAGTACCTAGAAGCAAATATCGAGAAAATCTACGAATTCGACAACGCTACACTGCTCGAGGTGATAGAGACAAGCTGTAGGATCAAAGCGGAAGTGGTCGAGAAGGACGAAAAGGAGCAGAGCCTGCGGAAAATCCTTAATTTCGGACACACGGTCGGCCACGCAATCGAGCAGCTATCTGACTATACAATCTCCCACGGAGAAGCGATTTCCGCGGGAATGGTAATTGAGGGAAAAATCGCTCTCGGGGAAACAGGGTGGAACGAAGAAGAACAGGGCAGGCTCACCCTTCTTCTGCAAAGAGCGGGACTTCCTACTGAGCCTCCACGCGGGGTAAACGTGGGGAAAATAATCGACGTCATGAAGATCGACAAGAAAGCCAGAAAAGGCAAGATAGAAATGTCGCTTCCCGAGTGCATAGGCAAGATGAAAGAACATGAGGGAGATTACGGAATAAGGATCGGGGAGCAGACCATAACTTCCGCTTTTAGATCCTGACACGGAAAATGAAGTTAACCGGCCCCGCGGTGGACATCTCTTTGTTTTCGCTTCCCATCGGCAAAAAAGACATCTTCTGCGACGAAAAACCCCTAATACTTGAGATTGGCTTTGGAGAAGGAGAATTTCTCATAAACGCAGCGCAGTGCGACGCAAGCAGAAACTACCTTGGTATCGAGATCAAGAGAGGAAGGTTCCGAAAAGCGGTGCGTGCTGCGGAAAAGCTCTCCCTGGAAAACTTAAAATTCCTCCACGTTGAGGCTGAGATCGCACTCAGACAGGTCTTCAGAGAAAGAATGTTTGATCTTGTCTTGGTGAACTTCCCCGACCCCTGGCCGAAGAAAAAACATTCAAAACACAGAATGTTCAACCGGGAATTTATAAGCTGCCTGGCAAAAGTGCTTACGAGAAGCGGGAGAACCGTAATAAAGACCGATCAGTTGAGCTACATTGAGCAGATAGTGTCCGAATTCAAAAGAAGTCGCTTGTTCCGTCCCGTGCACCCTCCACCCGGTTTCATCGAGGCTCGAAGAGAAGAAACAGAAACGAAATTCGAAAAACATTTCAGGGAAGCCTCGCAAAAGATATTCAGTGCCGTTTTTCTAAATCTTCCCTAGCAAACAAGCTCAATACGTCGATATGTAAAAACATTATAATTGACATTAAGAATGTTCTATGTATTAAGTTTGTCCGTTCCGCACAAAATATGGAGGTTTTTTAAATGATAGTAGTAATGAAGCAAAGGGCAACCAAGGAAGATATAGACAAGGTCAAATCCGTTATAAAGGAACTTGGCTATTCGCCGCATCCAATCGAGGGAATTCTCAGGACTGTCATCGGAGTGGTCGGAGATGATAGAGGAAAGCCGCATGATCTCGACGTTCTCAAACAGCTACAGGGAGTCGAAAAGGTCGTTCCTGTGCTTCAGCCCTACAAGCTAACAAGCAGAGAAGTGAACGATGAAACCTCCGTTTTTAATGTGGAAGGCGTTACAGTAGGGGACAGGAATATCCCCATAATCGCAGGACCGTGCTCGGTTGAAAGCGAAGAACAGATAATGACAATTGCAGCTTCCATAAAAGATTCAGGGGCGTCAATGCTCAGAGGCGGGGCGTTTAAGCCCAGAACTTCTCCCTATTCTTTCCAGGGTCTTGGAAAAGAGGGACTGGAACTTCTCATCAAGGCAAAAGAAGTGACCGGACTGCCCATAGTAACCGAAATAATGAGCCCGGATGACCTTGAACTGGTCGAGGAATACGCAGATGTGCTTCAGATCGGAGCGAGAAATTCCCAAAACTACTCACTTTTAAGACATGTCGGCAAATCAAAAAAGGCCGTCCTGCTAAAACGGGGGATGTCAACAACCATAAACGAATTTCTCATGTGCGCAGAATATATACTGTCAGAGGGCAACAGTAACGTAATGCTCTGCGAACGCGGGATAAGGACCTTTGAGACTGCGACCAGAAATACTTTCGACCTGAACGCTATACCGGTACTCAAGGAAAAGACCCACCTGCCTGTTTTCGCCGACCCTAGCCATGGAACCGGCTACTGGCAGTACGTAATTCCGGTAACTTTAGCTTCAATAGCCGCCGGAGCGGACGGAGTAATTGTCGAGGTTCATAACAACCCGGAGATCGCCGTTAGTGACGGGGCTCAGTCGCTTAAACCGAAAACATTCAAAAACCTGATGCAAAAAGCTGCCCCCGTTGCCGAAGCCATTGGAAGAAGCATTTAGAGATTTCTCGGATCTCAGAAGGAAATCAGGACTTTTCTTCCACTGAGAGTCAGTTTCCCCTCACAGAAAAGCCTTATAGCTTCAGGCAGTATCCTGTATTCCTCAGTATGGACTTTCTCAAGCAGAGTCTCTTCCGTATCTTCCTCCGTAACCGGAACAACAGCCTGAAGAATAATGGGACCCGAGTCAACTTCCTCTCTCACGAAGTGGACAGTACAACCCGTCTTTTTCACTCCGTAGTCAAGTGCCTGTCTTACTGAATTTGTTCCCGGAAAAGAAGGAAGCAAGGAAGGATGAATGTTGATGATACGGTTCGCGAAACGGCGTAAGAAATAAGGAGTAAGTATCCTCATAAACCCGGCAAGCACGACAAGGCCTATGTCATATCTGTCGATTTTCGCGACTATCTGTCTTTCGAACTCTTCCCTTGATTCAAAATCCCTGCTGTTTACGAGTTCCACAGGAATACCCTGTTTCTTAGCCCTCTCAATCGCCATGACTCCAGGAGTATCACAGACAACCACGGCTATATTTGCGGATTCTATGCCGGAATCTATCACCGCCTGAAGATTTGTTCCGCTTCCGGAAACAAACACGGCAACGTTGGTCTTTGACATCGCAGGCACCGGAAACTTGAGAAAGCAAGGGAAGAAAAAAGGGCAGCCACCTACTTTCCCACTCCTGAAAGGAGCAGTATCATCAGCCTATAAGGACTTAACTTCCGGGTTCGGGATGGGACCGGGTGCTTCCCCTTCAGCATAGCCACCCTAGAAAAAAGAAATTACCACTGAAAAAGATAATGTCAAGCTAGAATATCAGTCAGTATTAAAACCCCGTATTGGAAGAGCTCTTCCGAACCTTTTGAGCTTCTTAATGGCCTTTACCTCGATCTGCCTTATTCTCTCGCGGGTAACGTTCAATTTTTTTCCTATTTCTTCAAGGGTATATTCCTTGTCCTCATCTATACCAAAACGCATTTTAACAACTCCTTCCTCCCCGTTGCTGAGGTTGGTGCAGAGCGCGTTGCGCATGATCCGGTTCAATTCTTTGGTTTCGAGCATGTCAAGCGGAGAAGTGGAAGCCGGATCCGAAATAATATCCATTAGCCTGCAGTCGTCCTCGCCAATCGGGGACTCCAGAGAAATCGGGTCACGTGACACCTTCATGATTTTCAAGACCTTATCAAGAGGTATATCCATTGCCTCGGCTATTTCTTCCGGTCTGGGTTCCCTCCCTAATTTCTGCATCAGGGATCTCGAGATCTTGTTTAGCCTGTTTATATTTTCGGTCATGTGAACGGGAATCCTTATAAGACTTCCCTGATCGGCTATTGCGCGTGTAATTGCTTGCTTTATCCACCATGTGGCGCAGGTTGAAAATTTGTATCCCATTCCATGTTCGAACTTTTCAACCGCTTTCATCAACCCCATATTGCCTTCTTGAACCAGGTCGAGAAACGGCAATCCTCTGTTAACGTATTTTCTCGCTATACTGACTACAAGTCTAAGGTTGCATTCGATAAGTGTTTTTCTGGCTTTTTTGGTAGCCTTCTTTGCTCTTTCAAACCTTCTAAGCACCTTTTTAAGAGAAGCGATTTCCTCCTCGGAATATTCAGATTTCGAACCATTGTCAATCGAATCGTCTGAACCATCCATCATGCAGTCACAATCCCCGCCCTCAATCCTGTCCACATATTCGACGGCCAAGTTGTATATCCTGTTGGCCTGCGTAGAGGAAAAATCGATTTCGTCAAGAAGTTCTACGGTCCGTTCGTTATTCTTTCTGATTTGCTTAGAGATCTTGGCTCTTTCGGTATCTGAAAGAGTTGGAGTATCAAGTTTTTTTCTCAGTTCTTCGGTCTCAGCAAAAAGTTCTCTGATTGAAAGAAAGTTCCTTGCGGAGTTTCTATATGCTTCGCCGTCAGCGGGGGATTCCATGTCCTCGCCCTGGTAGCCCGCACCGAGTGCCCCTTCTTTTATCTCTTCTTCGAGCTTGAGAACCTTTTTCATCATGAAGGGGTTCTCTATTATCATTCTCGCGATTATTTTTTTGCCTTTTTCAATCTGTCTTGCTATCTCAACCTCTTCCTCCTTGGAAAGGAGGGAGTGCTGCGCAATAGCGAGAATGTACGATCTTATAGGGTCTTGGTCGGAATCATTGCTCTTTACGTGTTTGAGCTTATCTTCCGCTCGAGAATCAGGCGGGGCATTTTGAAAATTCTGTGCGGACTCAGAGAATTCCCCTTCGTCCTGCCCGTCGATTTCGCTCCTCAACCCGTTAGTCTCGTCGTTTGGATTCAACTTGCAGTTCCTCTTATGGTCTTTTCCATACTCACCAGATCCCTGTATTGCTCAACAAGTTTTCTTTCAAGGGTTTTATCCGAAGAATCACGCTGCTTGCGGATTCTTTCTATTACTTCATTACGCTTAAAAGCTATATTTCTCAGTTCAAGCTCCTTCACGCAATCGTTTAGTATTTTCTCCGAAGTCGTGTCGTCTATCAAATCATCCGAAGAAAAAACTAACTCGCTCAGCAGTTGCTGCATCTCGACTTTCTCAAAAGAACTCATCAGGGAGGAAACTTCGGTAAACTCCCCTTCACCCACACGTTTGAGGATAACCTTTAAATCGCCATTTTCAAAATGCCTACCAATATTCTCAATCTTTTCGGCGCTCATCAGGTAGGGAAATTTAAGCAGTATCCTCACAATTTCTCTCTCGTGAATGCTTTTTTCCGGAATCAAGGTCGTCGGTGCGAGCGACCCGCGGTTTCTTCCCGGATTCGAGGTTTTTACCAGAGAGAGAAACTCAGACTCCCTTATCCCGAAAAGCCCCGTTACCTTGGAAACAGCTTCAGCCCTGCGGACCGGATCCTTTATTTTTGAAACCAAGTCCACAAGAAATTTTATCGACTCTCCGGAAGACATTTTCTTTTCCCTGTACCTTGCGAAAGTGTCGTCAATAATAAAATCTGAGACATCAACGGCGGCCGCGATCAGCTCGGCGAGACTCTCAGGTCCGTACTCCTCCAGATAATCATCGGGGTCGAGGCCATCGGGAATACGGCAAATACTTGAAGAAATCCCCTGCTCAAGAAGAATTTCTCCGGCCCGGACGGCGGAACGTATCCCAGCGGTATCACCGTCGTAGACAATCACCACCTCCTCACAGAAACGTCGCAGAAATCTGGCGTGCTCATTCGTAAAGGCCGTTCCCAATGTGGCAACCACATTGCGTATTCCATTTGCGTAGAGTTTTATGAAGTCCATGTAGCCTTCAACCAAAACGGCTTTCCGTTTTCTTCCGATTTCACTTTTCGAGTGGTAAAGTCCGTAAAGAACGCTCCTTTTGTCGAAAACAGGGGATTCAGGGGAATTCATGTATTTCGGCTGTTTGGATTCGTCCTCGCTCAGGGTTCTGCCGCCGAAACCGCAAATTCGTCCTGTTATCTCGGTTATGGGAAAAATAATTCTGTTTCGAAACCGATCATAGTGCCCGCTTCCGCTCTCCCTCGCAACGACAAGACCAAGCTCTTCGAGTTCCTTGACACCGATATTATTCTTTGAAGCGAATTTCACGGCGGCATCCCATCTGTCGGGGACAAAGCCGAGTTTGAATTCCTCGATTATCTCCGAGCTGATTCCCCTTGATTCTAGGTACTCTCTAGCCCGCGCGGAGTTTTTTCCTGAACTGCGGAGGTTATTGCTGTAAAACGAACAGACAAGAGAATTTATCTCAAAAAATCTCGCCGAAGTGGCCTCTTTTTTCTTCTCACTTTTGGTGCGCGGACGCGGAGCCGGGAGCCTGACTCCAGCTTTCTGCGCAAGTTCTTTTAAGGCTTCGGGGAAACTTATATTGCTGTATCTCATCAGGAAGCCGAATACATCTCCTCCGGCTCCGCAGCTGAAGCAATGGAAAAAACCCTTCTCATCATTTACGTGCATGGAAGGGTTGTTGTCGTCATGGAACGGGCAGAGCCCGATATGGTTCTTTCCAGATTTTTTAAGGGAAACAAAGCCCTGTATGACATCTACTATGCTGAGCTTTGCCTTTATATCCGCTATCGCTGATGTGAAAGAAGAGTTCTTCATTCAAAGCGGCTTAATCGGGGGGGGGGCCTTCAGAAATAACTTTCGGTGAAAACCATGCAAATTGAGACGGTTTACCTTCTTTTCCTACTTGAACTGCGCTTTTTGGCGGCAAACAGCTTCTTTTTTTTCTTTTCGCTCGGTTTTTCGTAGTATTCTCTCTTCCTTACTTCAGAAAGAACCCCACCCTTTTCAACCTGTTTCTTAAACCTTTTTAAAGCGCTGTCAATACTTTCGCTGCTACCTACTGTTATTCCTGGCAAAAAATCAAAACCTCCATACTCATGGGGGTGAAAATCCTAAAGGATAAAAAAAAGGTTGTCAAATCACCCGCCGACCGCTCTTTCCCGCCGACTATTTCGATTGTTTTTCCAGAAGCGGGAATTTTCCAACCATCTCACGGTTCTTTCTTATCTCTTCCTCGATTCTGCGGGCGTTTCCTTTCTCGAATTCATGGTCGTAGGGCTCCTGGGAAACCCTCTGCTCTTCCAGTCTGCTGTTCCAAGAATCCCGCCTGTTTCTGATTTCATCCACAAGTCCCATGACAATCCTCTTTCAGGTGATTTCTCCGCAACCGTTTCAGTTCAAAGCGGCCGCCGATATTTTTATAAATTCAACCTTTTTTTCAATCTTGGGCATATACTCCGCAAGAGCATCTATTGTCTGCGGGTAAGGATGGCCTATACCTACCGCTATGCCTTTTTCTCAGCGATCCTTACCAAGCGGTCAAAGCTGCTTCATAGTATACTCCTTGCCCCGCTCGCTCTGGTCAATAAAAACATCCCTTTTAAGCACCTTTACTCCAAGCCGCCTCGCTACGCTGTATCCGCGGGAGTCGGGGGTCGTAAGACTGTCAACAAAGTAAAGATCCCTAGCCTTCAGTTCCCGCATTATTGTTTTTACCGGCTCTTCATTCTCCATGAACTTGGAGCCCATATGGTTGTTGACTCCAACTATGTTGGGGACGGCCATGATGTTTCTCCTGAGCTCCTCCCTCATCTGGTCCATTGAGAAGCCGAGCAGCAAGACTCCTTCTCCAGCGTCATCGGCCGTATAACCGGAGGCATACTTGGGCTCCATGGGAAGGTGGAGAATCACGTCCTTTCCCCCGCGGTAAGCAGCGCGCGCAGCGTACAGGGAATGAGGAAGATGCGGAAGCACGGCTAAGTTAAGCGGCTGTTTGATCCTGAGTATTCTGTCAATCGACTCCTTGTCATTGCCCAAATCATCTATTATGAGGACGACTCCCGGACGCCGGGGCTCTTTCTCCTCAATCTTATCCGTCGCAGTAGGCGTAGCCTCCCGGGGTGACCATCCGTCAAAAAATCTTTCGATATGCTTGAGGCCGAAAATCGAAAAGGCGAAAAAGAAAACTAGGACCAGAACTGCGTGGGTAAGCCTTGCCGTGCGTTTTTTATCGCCGGTTTTTGCCGTAGACTGTCTTTTTCTCGTCCGCTTCTTCTGACTCAAGCTCCTATCTCCTCACATGTGCTTTACAGTTTCCAACGCCCTTGCAAGCTGCGGGTCCGAGGGGGCATCCTTGTCGCCGCTTTCAACAAAAATATCAGGCTCTATGCCCTTGTCATCTATCAAAATCCCCTTGGGGGTGAAAAGCCTCGCCGTGGTTATCTTCACTCCTGTTTCCCCCGAAAGTTCTATTACAGACTGAACTGAACCCTTGCCGAATGTTCTCGTACCGACTATCTTCGCCCTGCCGCTGTCTTTAAGTGCTCCGGCAAGAACTTCGGAAGCACTCGCACTCCCCCGGTTTACGATTACGGCAACGTGATTGGTCGGTATATCCATCCCCTCCCTGGCGAAATACTCCTTCGAAGTCAGTTCAGATCTTCCCTTCACGTTCAGGATAAGCCCTTTATCCAGAAACATGTCGCTAAGCGCAAGCGCCTGTTCAAGCAATCCTCCGGGGTTGTTCCTGAGGTCAAGCACAAGTCCTCCGAGCTTCGCACCGTTTTCCTCCTCAAGTCCCTTGTAAGAACTGAGAAACTCATCCGCAGAATCCCTGTGGAACTGCGATAGCTTTATATAACCTATATCTTTTTCGATTAACTTGGACTCGACATTTCTAAGTTTCACTATCCGTCTTGTGATGGTGAACTTATGGGTTTCCTCGGTTCCACCCCTTCTGACAACGATATCAACTTTAGTTCCTTCTCTGCCCCTTATGCGGTCCAGAGCGTCAACTATGTTGGTCTTCTCGGTACTTTCTCCATCTATAGAGATGATCACGTCTCCCGATTTCACGCCGGCTTCCTGCGCAGGACTTCCTTCAATCGGAGATATCACGGTCAAAAACCCGTCGCGCACCGTAATCTCGATTCCTATGCCCTCAAATTCCCCCATAGTTCCTATCTCAAGGTTCCTCAAGCCCTCGGATGAAAGGTAAACCGAGTAGGGATCAAGGGAATCGAACATGCCTTTTATGGCGCTTTGGGTCAGTTGCTCGGAGGAAACCTCTTCCACATAGTTTTTCTCTATAAGGTTCAGGGCCTTTGCGAAGTCGGAAAGGCCTCTGTACGTATCTTCTTTTGCGAGAAGTGGGGTTGAAAAAAGAGAAGCCGGAATTAACGCGTATACTATGAAAAAGAAGCGGAACTTTGTCATTGCGACCTACGTTTCCTGTAGTTTACCTGAAAGGATTTTTTTTGGACTAAGCAAGTAAAGCAGGGTTTTCGCCCTTGATGAAAAAGGGGAAATAAGATAGGTTTACGGTAGATCAGTGACATGCCAATGGTGGTTGTGAACAGTGATGACATCAATGCTTATGCCGATG
>JAPOYE010000114.1 GCA_026706695.1 Candidatus Dadabacteria bacterium
AAGTGGTAAGATTCTTCAGGAAGTCGCTTGAATCAATAATTTTGCAAGAGGCTCTTATGTATATAATTCCCAAAAATAACAACCCGAAAAATCCCGTTCTTACCAGTTATTACTAAATTTCCATAACATACTTTGACTATTGAAACTATGTGGTTAGAATTATTGTACAAATAACTTACGGAAAAATAAACCGAAAGTCCCTCCGCGGGGTATTGTCGTCCCACCCTTTTGACTTAAGAATCACAGTAGTTAAGATGGACGGGATTTCCGCAGAGAAAATCAACATGAACTTAACAGTCATACTTAGTATTCTCCTCGCCGTTTTTTTCCCGTGGGCATCCGTCACCGCCTCAAGCCTGACGCAACTCCCTGAGCATGTCCAAGGGGCACAGGCAGAGTCCACCGAGCTAACCGAAAAAGTCCCAGAAGCTGAGCCTACAGACACTTTGCGGAGCCCCGAAGACAAGAGCAAAAAAGCTGAGGAAACCGCAAAAACAGATACGAATCCTGCAGCCCAGTCATCCCTTAGTTCTGACGAACAAGGCCCACAGGCCCAGCAGACAGAGACTGGAACCGAAGAAATCTCAGAGGCCGAACCCACAGACGCTTCGCAGAGCTACGAAGACATAAAATTCGAGATAAAAAGAAACTCAAAGGTTGATCGCTATATCCGACGGTTCTCAGGAAAAGGAAAACAAAATTTCGCCGTGATTCTCAAACGCTCCGGGAAATATCTTCCGGAGATAAAGGAAATGCTTCGCTCCGAAGGTGTTCCCCAGGAGATTGCATATCTGCCTATTATAGAAAGCGGGTTTAATCCACGCGCCGTTTCAAGAAAAAACGCTGTCGGGCTATGGCAATTCATAAGGCCGACCGGACTGAAATACGGACTGAAAATAAACTACTGGGTAGACGAGAGAATGCACGCCGAGAAATCGACCTTGGCGGCAGCCAGATATCTAAGGAAGTTGTATGAGGAATTCGGTTCATGGGAACTTGCCCTCGCCGCCTACAACTGCGGAGAGAAGAGAGTGGCGAAGGCTATCAGGAGAACAGGTTCAACCGATTTCTGGACAGTATCAAGAAGGCTTCCCAGGGAAACAAGAAACTACGTGCCGAAATTCAACGCCGCTTTGATAATAGCCAAGAACCCTGAGAAATACGGTTTCAGGATTACGGAAACGGGGAGAGACTACGAAGCCGTGAGCGTTCCACCCAGAAAAAGTATTGCGGAAATCGCCAACCTCCTTGACATGGGATACAAGGAGATTTCCAATTACAACCCTTCGCTCGTCGGACTTTCCACTCCCCCCGGAAAGAGCTATAAGCTCAAGGTTCCCAAAGGTTACGGAGAAAAACTCCTTGCCGTTAAAAGCGAAGTGGAGACCCTGAAGGACGTTAAGACTCCTTTCAGGACAAGGCCGGTAAGATACACCGTAAAGACTGACGACAGCCTCTGGAAGATAGCCAGGAAGTTCGGAACGTCCGTCGAGAAACTCAAGTACGCAAACGATCTCTCGGGTACGATCATACGCCCCGGCCAGAGGCTTAAGATACCCGCAAGAGGAAACGTCATATACGTAAAGCACAAAATCCGCCCCGGGGAAAATATTTACGTTCTGGCAAAAAGATACGGAACTTCAATCGACGAAATAAAAAGGGCTAACAACCTCAAGGGATCCCTTATAATAGCGGGGAAAACCCTTTCCATTCCACAGAGGCTTTCCCACTCTTACGTGCCGCAGGACGTTCCGAAGAAGGTGCACCACAAGATAATCCCCGGCGACACGCTGAGCGAGCTGGCGCTTCGTTACAGAGTGTCGGTTTCCCAGATCAAGAGGTGGAACAACATGTCTTCAACCATGCTGATCGCCGGAAGAAACCTCGTCATCTACAAATAAATCCCGGATGCTGACAGTACGGTCAATAAGAAAAGACCTTCCGCACAAAGCCCCGGAAATAAGAAAGAAACTCGGGGAATTTGAGAATATCATCAAAAACGCCTCCGAAGAAGCAATCTTCGAAGAACTCGTCTTCTGCATATTCACGGCCGGAACGAGCGCCAAGATGGGACTGAGTGCGCTTAGTGCCGTAAGAAGCATACTCCCGAGGGCAAGCGAGGACGAACTGAGGGCAAGACTGCGGGGAGTTTACAGATTCCCAAACGTGCGCTCAAAACACGTGATCCACACAAGAGACTATTTGGCCAGCAGATACGGGCTCAGGCTAAGACCGCTTCTTCTTTCCTTTGAAGATCCGGCAGAGCGAAGAGACTTTTTCGCGCTCAACAAGGATATAAAGGGGCTCGGTTTTAAGGAAGCAAGCCATTTTCTAAGAAATGTTGGTTTTCGCGGCTACGCAATTCTTGACAAACACATACTCCAGTGTCTCTTCGAGCTAGGTATAACGGAATCTCCGCGGGCACCGCACTCAAGATCAAAATACATTGAGATTGAGAACAAGTTCAAGAAATTCACGGAGAAAAACGGATTTGATTTCGATGAAATGGATCTGTTTCTGTGGAGCGAGAAAACAGGCAAAATACTGAAATGACGCCTCGGAAAACAGGGTCCCTCGGATGACGGAAGAAGAAAAACTGGAGCTTCTGGAACTCTACGAGCTTAAAAAAGAAGAGATACAGGACCGGCTTCTGGAATTCAAGCAGGCTTTTCGGGAGGCTGACGACCGCCAGATCTTCCGTGAACTTTCATTCTGCATACTGAGTTCCGGGGTCGGCCCCAAAATAGCCGGCCAATGCATGAGCGTCATAGGAGAAAGGCTCGTGGACGGAGAAGAAGACGAACTGCTGGAACGTATTGGAGCAATTCACAAATATGCCGAGAACGCATCCCGCTATATCGTTTTCACCAGAGAATATCTTAGGAAAGAACACGGATTTCTTCTAAAATCACTTGTCAGTTCCTTTGAAGACAGGGTGGAAAGAAGAGATTTCTTCGCGAAAAATCCCGGGATAAAAGGACTCGGATACATGCAGGCAAGCCATTTTCTGAGGAATCTGGGATTCTCAGGCTATGCGATTCTTGACCGAAACAATCTGGCATCCCTTTTCGAACTGGGGATCATAGGCGAAACGAAGTATCCCCTGACAAAAAAAAGATACCTTGAAACCGAAAACCTTATGACGGAAGCCTCTCGCGAACTGGGAATCAGTCTTGATGAGTTTGACCTGCTTCTCTGGTCAAGGAAAAGAAAATACGTTCCGAGATAAGGTCACCCGGAGTCATGCTTTATGAAGACCTCGGCCCAAAGCGGCGCGAATCCGTCCGCGGTGTCGTGAAAAGCCCCCCTGTACCTGTTAAGGCCCATTATGCCGTCTGTGTAGTCCTTGTAGGACGTCTGGCTCATGTGCGCCTCAATCGCCTGGCGCTTGCGGTCGGCAAAAGACGTTATATCCTCGATCCGGTCGTATGAAGGAAAAGGCGTCCACACCTCATAGAACCAGCATTCACACTCAAAAGGGCTTTCCCCAAGCGCCGCGTTGAGACAATCAAGCGTCAGGCGGGAAACCGTCCTGTGGGTTCTGTGCTTGTCAATTTCAGGATGCGGGAGGTATATCTCCCCCGGGCGGAGATTTGTTATTACTTCCGCCATTCTGGAACTGAATTCACGCTTGTTCGAATCGGACTCCATGTCGGAGAACCCCAGAAGAGAAACCTCCACTCCGAGTATCTCTGAGGATGTCCTAACTTCCCGTTCCCTTGTCTGCACAAGCTCTTCCTGCGAAATACCAAGGGGATTCGCACTTCTCCTTCCATCCGTAACGATAACGGAAACCACGTCAACACCTTTTTCCAGAAGCAGGCAGGCAGTTCCTCCCATGCCTATTTCAAGGTCATCCGGGTGCGGAGAAACTATAAGGGCTTTTGTCTCTTGCATATCGGTCCTTCTCAGTGAAAAGAGTACCGGAATCTAAATTACACCGTGAACTCAAATTAGGAAAATACCAATAATGCCCTGTTGCGCGTTTTGTCGAGAAAGCTAAAGAAGGAAATTCAAAAATGGAATCGAGCAGGCAATGGATAAAACGGCAGAGGTGAAAACAGACTATCA
>JAPOYE010000115.1 GCA_026706695.1 Candidatus Dadabacteria bacterium
TCCTCATCGCGTCCGAGCCTGCTTTTGGTAAGGGCTCTAGATGCGTAGACTTCCGCGTCTTCGGGATCAAGGAGCAGCGCCTCATCAAAATCGGCAATTGCTTCTTCGTACCGATCGAGGCCGAATTTCGTTCTGCCCCTGTCAAGATGCACAAACGGGGATCCGGGGTCAAGGAGCAGCACCTCGTCAAAATCCTCGATGGCTTCCTCGTAACGCTCGAGACCGTCTTTTAGGAGTGCCCGGCCGTGGTAGGCGACCGGGTTTTGCGGATCAAGTCTCACGGCCCTGTCAAAATCCTCGAGTGCGTCCTCGTCGGGACCGAGGCACCTTTTGACGGTTCCGCGCCCCAGAAACGCAAGATCGTTTTCAGGGTCAAGGAGTATTACCCTGTCAAAATCCTCAAAGGCTTCTTCGTAACACCCCATTTCCGAGTTGATTATCGCCTGGTCATACAGGGCGTCAGAATTCTCAGGCTCAGCCCTGATTGTCTCGTTAAGTATCAAGAGAGCTTTTGCGTGGTACTCAGGGTCTGTTTCTTCAAGCAGGTCGATATCTTTGATGTCGGGATTTCGGGGCGACTCTTCGGCTGTCTGCTCCCGGCTGACTGATGATCCTGCCGGCTTTTTCCCGGCGGGGTTATTCTTTTTCCCCCGGTTTTTTCTCTTTGAGGATTTTTTCTTCATTTCCGCCTCCTTCTGCCAAGAGATGCAGTGCATGCCAGTATCCATGACAGGCATACGGTGTCAAGACGCATATTTCCGGCTGTGTTGCCTTTGTGACGTTAAGCGTCTGCCCCTCGCACATAAGCCCCTTGTTCCGGCCGGGGGAATACGGGCTTGTGCATTCGCGGGGCGTATTTGAATATCCGTCTTACTTCTCCGCCTGTTTTTCCCTGCGGGTTCGTAAAAACAGCAGATCCTTTGCGGCCAGCACCGCGCCCCCGGTAATCAGGACGCAGGCGCAAGCGACGCGCCAGTCGGCCTGGCCGGCACCTGAAGCGACAAGTATCAGGGTTGAGAGCAGCGGAGCGGCGTAGCTTGCGGTGCCAAGCACCTTTATATCCCCGTGTTTTACGCCGAAGTCCCAAGCATAAAAGGCGGCACCCACCGGCAACAGGCCGAGACCGGCGACGGCGAGCCATTGGCCGGTCCCCTGCGGCCAGACAGTCTGTTCAAGCCCCAGATGGCAGATGAGCGAAAAAACGGCCGTTGCGGCGCAGAATCCGGTGACGGCATCGGTCGGAACCGCGCCGAAGCGCCGTGACAGAAGCGAGTAGGCGGCCCAGGTAAAGGCGGAAAGAAGTGCCGCTCCATAGCCGAGGGCAAAGCTGCCATCAAAGGAAAGGCCGTTTTTCGAGACGATAAGCGCTGTCCCAGCAAGACCCGCGAGGGCGCCTGTTACGTGGTGCCAGCCGATCCGCTCTCCGGGAAGAAGCGCTGAGCCGACGACGATCAGCAGGGGCCAGAGGTAGCCGATCAGGCTCGCTTCGACGGCCGGCGCGTTGCGAAGCGCGGTGAAGTAGAAAAAATGATAGCCGAACAGTCCTCCGACGCCGAGACACCATACGCGCAGGGGCTGGCGCAGGTTTCGAAAACCCGACGGCTTCCCGGCAAGCGAGACCAGTCCGATGGAAGCGGCTACCGAAAAACACATCGCGGCAAGCTGAAAGGGCGGCACTTCTCCTGACAAGGCCGTAAGCAGGGCCAGAAGCGACCACATAATGATTGCGCTTAATCCGATCAGCGTTGCCTGCATCAGATACTCTCTTTCATTATCGAATGTAAACCTGAATGTGAGCGGAAACTGCCTTGATTCCGATAACCCGGTTTCGGCGTGGAACTGTCTGACTTGATCAATTCAGCTCAGTGCGTCAACCAGTTTTGCTTCGGCACATCCGCCTGATACTGTTCCGACCGCAACCGCTGATTTCCGCGACAGGGTTTTTCTCAGTTGTTGGGGCAATGGCATTCTATAACGTTCCCGCTTGTGTCCGTGACCTTGGTTGTGCAGTTTACCGGGCAGTCCTCATCCAGATCGCAGCCTGCAATCTGCAGGAAAAAGAAAATGCCCAGAATCACGAGGGCCGTCAGGGCAAATCTATTTTTGTCCTTATTCTTTTCTGTTTTCATGGCGTCCCCGTCTCTTCGTTTTTCATTTACCGCTTCTTCATACACCATAAGGCCCTGCTCCGCAAATCCCCGGTTGCTGCTTGATTCGGCGGTACTGGCTAATGGAGCATATTTCGGTGCGAAACCTCAAGTAGAAAGCTGGTTGCGCTTGCGAGATCATCGGTCGCTTCTTCTTTTCTGTAGATGAATTCTATGGCCGCTCCCCTGATTTCGCTGGCAAGCGTGGTTTCCGGGTCAAGATGCACTGCCAGATCGAGGTTTGCCATGGCCTTTGTGTACATCCCGGGACCCAACTGTGCCTGCAACTTAACCAAGTGTTCTGAAATACACAACAGACGTGAACGAATCGGGTAATCTGTTAGTGCTTGATGATATGAAAAAAGAGATTCTGACGTAAAGTGGCGCCGGGCCGTACTTGGCATTGGGGAAAGCACTGGCAAAACCGCAACAACCGATGGTCTCGGGGAGATATATTCCAGCTCGGACGACAATTCGTTTGGCTCATGGACAGGAAAATGAAACCACTCCGTATTTTTGTCAGCAGCGTTCAGAGTGAATTTTCCGAGGAAAGAACGGCACTGCGCGACTATGTTCATGGTGACGTATTGATGAGGCGGTTTTTCGAAGTGTTTCTGTTTGAGGATGTTCCGGCGTCAGACCGCCGCCCCGACCATCTTTATCTGGATGAAGTCGAACGGTCGGACATCTACGTGGGGTTGTTCGGAGGCGACTACGGAACCGAAGACAAAGAGGGCGTTTCACCTACTGAAAGGGAGTTTGATCACGCAACATCCCATGGCGTCCACCGCCTGGTTTTCCTGAAGGAGACAGAAAGCCGCCATCCCAAAATGAGTGCGCTGATTCTCAGGGCGCAGGCAGGCCTGATCCGTAAGCGGTTCAGTACTCCGGAGGAACTTATATCCGGACTTTATGCTGCGCTGGTGGAGTACCTGGGAACAAAAGAACTGATACGTTCAAAACCCTTTGATGCGGCACCTTGCGCGAAAGCTGACATGAACGATCTTGATCCCGGCAAGATGTCCCGGTTTATTCGTACGGCTCGCAGGGCCAGACAGTTTCCGCTGACAGAAGATGTCTATCCCGAAGAGCTGCTTGAGCATCTGAATCTGCTTGACGGCGATTGGCCGACAAACGCGGCGGTTTTGCTGTTCGGAAAGTCTCCGCAACGTTTTCTGATCTCTTCTGAGGTCAGATGTGCTAATTTTCACGGAACAGAGGTTGGAAAGCCGATTCCGTCTTACCAGGTTTACAAGGGAACGGTGTTTGATCTGGTCGATCAGGCAGTAGACTTTGTTCTGAGCAAGATCAATCGCTCGATCGGCACCCGGGCCGAAAGCGTGCAGGCTCCCACTACCTATGAAATTCCCAAAGAGGTTGTGAGCGAAGCCGTAGTGAACGCTGTGGCTCACCGGGATTATACGGACAATGCCAGCGTTCAGGTCATGCTCTTTGCCGACCGCTTGGAGATAAGGAATCCCGGCAGGCTTCCGCCGCCTCTTACCTTGGAGAAACTGCGTACCGCGCACAGTTCGGTGCCGGCAAATCCGCTTCTGGCCGAGTCTCTTTATCTTGCTGAATATATTGAGCGGATGGGGACGGGAACGTTAGACATGATTCGGCGATGTGTCGATGCGGGTTTACCGGAACCGGAGTTTGCCGTTACGGACGGATTCGTCGTGACGATACGCCGCCCCGAGCTTTCGCAACGGGTGGACGGGGAGCTGAAGTCGCGGCAAGAGTCACAGCAAGAGTCACAGCAAGAGTCACGCCCGAAGTCGCTTGAGGAGAAGGTGCTCAGCCTGCTGACTGCCGGTCAACCGATGTCAAGACTCGAATTGTCCAAAGGACTGGGGCAGAAGAAGATATCTGGTCAGCTCAACAAGGTCATTAGGCTGCTTATGCGTACGCGGAGCATCGAGTACACTCTGCCTGACAAACCTCAAAGCCGTTTCCAGAAGTACAGGCTTACGGACAAGGGTCGGGCTACTGCCTTGGGTCTGGACGCGGGAAATATCAAGACATGAATTCCGCAGGGCTTCTGGGGGAATCACAACACAATGCGCTTTCTCACTTGACAAAAGGATCACCCTCGGAATAAAGCATGGATGTGTCCAGAAACTCATCTTCTTCTGCCAATCCCAGTTTTTTTCGCGTAGCCAGCAGTCCGTCAAAAATATCCTGATAGTCGGGGCGAAGTTCTATCGACTTCTCGTAATCCTCAAGTGTCTCCTCAAGTCTTCCGAGCCTGCTTTTTAACTCGGCCCGTTCAAAGTAGATGCGCGGCAATTCAGGGTCTATCCGGATTATCGTGTCGTAATCGCGCAGGGCATCTTCGTATCTTTCGAGCTGTTCATAGCACCACGCACACTCATAATAGGTTTCCAGTCTCTGGGGATCAATACGTATGGCTTTGCCGTAATCATCCACCGCGTCTTCAAGTCTGTCTGCCTCGTTTTTCATCTGTCCCCTCAAGTGGTAGTAATACGCGGTTTTCGGGTCGAGCTGTATTGCCATGCCTATATCGGCTATTGCCTCTTCGTGACACTCCGTTTGGTGTTTCGCGCGGGCGCGATTGTGGTACGCTTCGGGGTCTTTCGGGTCAAGGCGGACCGCGTGGTCAAGATCGGCTAGGGCCTCTTCATTGGATATCACTCTTTTCGCTTCTCCGCGGTAGCGCTAGGCGCAGGCCATCTCGGGACAAAGCAATATGGCTTGATCAAACAGCGAGATGGCGTCTTCATACGAGGCCTTCTCACATTTTTCCAGTGCCGCGCGGTAATATTTCCAGGCCTCGGGGGAAGCGGAAAGATTGTTCTTCCTGCCTCCTTTTATGATTTTTAACTTCGGCGTGTCTGCCGGGGGCTTTCTCTTCATGTTTCTTGCCGGCTGCACAGCCGGCCCGCAACAGCGCATCTCTGCTAGTAAGAATAGCACTTTGTTGCGGTTATTGCGAACAGCTTTGGCAGTTGGGATAGTCTCATACAGTACGGAGAAAACCCTGAACCCATCGCATGCGGGTTGTGACCTCAACTGATTCGCGGTGATCGGAAAATATTCGCTTGAAATAAAAGCTTGTCTTCTGAAAACCGACAGTTGCGTTAACTTAGCCTCATAGCGATACTTTCATCATATGGAAATTTTCCTGCTGCTGTTCCTGATACTTGCATTCGTATTTTTTGCGGGATTTCGGAAAAAATCCGCTCCGCAGCCGGATACGGCTAAAACAGAGAGCTTGCTGCTTAAGCATAAGGGACTTTTTGACTCCCTGTTTGCCCATCCCCTTACCCAGGAGCAGAGACTCTGCATAGTCGATGATTCCTACAGGACGCTTATAATAGCGTCAGCCGGTTCAGGGAAGACAACAACGCTTCTGGGCAAGTACGTTTTTCTGATAAGAGAAGAACTTGCTACCCCTCGGGAGATTCTGGTTCTCGCCTTTAACAAGTCCATAGAGCAAGAGCTTGGAGAAAAGATAAGAAAACTTGTCCCCGGAGTCGGCCGCCCCGAAGTCTACACATTCCACGGGTTCGGTCTTGAACTGCTTAAGAGAATCGGGGGGAGAAGAAAGCTGGACCCCCTTGCGGAATCATCTTCAGACGGTCTTCTCGACACTGCAAACGTACTTGCGATAATCGAGAGGGCAAAGGTCAAGTATCCTGAGATCGGGGAATGGATTTCGGAGTTCAGAGCCGGGTGTCCGTACCACCAAATAGAAGAGTTCGTCCGGGATGAAAGGGAATACAACGAAACTGTTACAAGTTATCCCTACAAAAGAGAATCATTCCGGCTCGGCGAAGAATTCAGAGCGCAGCGCATACCGAGTCTTGACGCAAGGTACTGGGTCAGATCCCAGCAGGAGCTTGCTATCATAAACAGCCTGATAATAAGGGGAGTGAAAGTTGAGTATGAAAGGCCGCATCCCGACGGAGAGATAACCCCGGACTTCTATTATCCGGAAATAGACCTCTGGCATGAGCATTTCGCGATCCAGAGGGACGGCAGCTCCCCCTTTGAAGGCTATGCGGAGACAGTACTGCGGAAAAAGAAATTCTACGAGGAGCGGGGAGGGGATTTTCTTTTTACCTACAGCTACGAATATTACGAGGGCACCGTGATTGAGAAAATTTTCCGGAAGCTTGACGAAAAGGGCATCTCCTATGATCCTCCCGCGAAAGAATATATAGAAAACCGCCTTGAGTCCCTTTACTCGGATGATACGTACAGCCTGATCGCAAGATGCGTAAAGCTTGCCAAGGCGAACGATCTTTCCCCGGGGGGTCTTTCTGTGCGGCTTGACTCACTGCGCGACAAATTCAGAAGCAGCCTTTTCAAACGGTTTTTCCTTCCGGTTCTTGAGACCTACGAGGAGATTCTTCGTGAAAACGACACCATAGATTTTGAGGACATGATCCTTGGGCCGGTCCGCCACTTAAGCGGCGCCGAGATGGATGGAGCGATTCCGGATCGGTACAAGTATGTCCTTGTGGATGAGTTTCAGGACATCTCGGAAGCCAGAAAGAATTTCCTCGCCCGAATACTTGCCGCGGATTCCCGCCTCTTCGCAGTGGGAGATGATTGGCAGTCGATCTACAGGTTTACCGGCTCGGACAGCATGGCGATGAAAGAGTTCTCCGAATCCGAAAGCCCTCTGGTTACCGAAGACGGGGTGTCGGGGCGGGATGCTCGCTTGTTTAGGCCGCGGACTTACAGGATTCAGGAGACATTCCGGACATGCAGGCCGGTATCCGACATTGCTTCCGAGTTTATTCAGAAAAACCCAGCCCAATCAGAAAATCCGTTCGCTCCCGCCCGCCGGATGATGATTTCCCTGCCCTCAACATATGTTCCGTTGACCGTTATGACAGCGATAACTTGAAAAGGGTTCTTAACCTGATTCCAAGATCGGACAAAAGCAGGGGGGTTTTTATTCTGGGGCGGAAGAACAGGGAAATTGAGTCTTTCAGTTCCAAAGAACTTATGGCCTTCAGGGACGATCTCAGGATATCCAAGGGGACGATCCACAAGTCAAAAGGCCTCGAGGATGATATCGTTATCGTGCTGGGAATGGATTCGGGTATGAAGGGCTTTCCGGGCTGCGGAGAGGAAGACCCCCTTCTCTCGGTCTTTCTGCCTCCGGGAGACGGCTACCCGAATTCGGAGGAGAGGCGAGTTATGTACGTGGCCATGACCAGAGCCAGAGAGAAAGTCTTTCTGGTTAGCCAGTCTGTTCAGCCGTCATCCTTTGCGGCGGAGATAAAAGAGATATGCGGGCGTCTTGACGTCAAGTTCAATGATGCTGTTCTGAGGGAGGATGTTGTCGGGCCGTGTCCTGAATGTTTCAGCAAGGGGCTTGTGCAGGGGAGATGGATGGGAGGTCTTGTAAGAAGGGTAAGGAGCAATCCTCCGCCGTATTCCATATTCCTGGGGTGCACGAATTTCGGGAAAGGGCTTTGCGGCTACACAAAGAGAGAAGCGCCCTGTCCCACATGTCTGGTAAAAGGTGAAACTGTTCGATTGGGTGTGCGGTTTGACGAAGAGTTGCAAAAGCGCGAGGTGTTCTGTCCGGGTTGTGATTACCGTAAAGACTACGATTCATTCAGATTTAATAGCGTGGAAAGGTAGTACTTGAAAGCGAAGACACTTGACCAGAATGTTGTTTTTTTAAATTCTACGTCCTTTCATCTTACATATGCACCTTCGGTTCACCAGCTTCACCAGTAAGAGAATAGGCTTGAGCCCGCCTAAAATCTTCAAGCGATTTAAAAACTTCGGGATTCGATTCTCTTATAAACTCTTTGGTAATGGTAATGGTAAATGTATAGGTATAGCTTTTCCCATCTTCAATCTTCACGTTTTCAAGAACCCTTTCATCAATGTCCGACTGGTTGAAAAAAATCTTACAAAAATCTATAAAGGCTTGCCTTTTTGACTTCACCATCCTGCTACCTCCTTGTTGTATTTATTATCCAAACTCTCCGCACACTACTTAGAAAGCTGAAAAAACTTTCTTCTTTAGCATATTACGACTGAATTCGTCCCTTTTCGCTCGGAATTACCGTCCTTTTGGTTCGTAATATGCACTCAAATTCACATCATGATTGATAATAAACTCCATTTCTTTTTCTGTGAAGGAAAAATTCTCTGCCAAGTGAGAATCAATTTTTGAAAACAACTGCTCGTTTTCCACCGCTTTTCTATTGCTAGCAGTAAACCGCGCTTTCACTGTTCCGGGTATTCCTTTTTCTCCAGCATATTCGTTTATTGCCAGTATCCGTTGCACATAGCCGAAAATTGCAAGTACTTCTTTCCGGTTGCAAGACAAGGCGTCGAGGATTAGCAAATCCGCTCGTCTCGTGATCTTGAATGCCCTTCTATAGTTAAAGTTTCCAACATAACGCCCGGCGTTTTTCTTGAACACTAACCATTTGTTGCGCTCAAAGTGAAGCATGCGCCCCAATTCGATCAGAAATTCATAGTTCTCGGGCGGGAGGAAGTCTAGAACTCTGAGAAAGTCACTAATTACCCAATTAGTGATGTCAAAACCATCACCTCGCACAAGCCAATACCAGAAATAAAGCTCCCCTGCTGTGGCGGCCAATGCAGCGTATGTTGGCTCATCATCCGCAAAAGTTAACCGCCCTATTTTCGATGGGGTGATGTTGTCAAGCGAAACAGCGTCAACACACGGTGGGTCTTCAAGAAACACAGAGATAAAATTCCGTCCTGACTGTGAAAAACTAAGATACGCCTTATTCCCGCTGCCTTCGGAAATAGCTGCCCGATACTTTCTTACTTTTGTTGATGATATTGCGTTCAATACAGATGTATGCGATAATTCCGCAACTTTTGGCAACCCCAATTTCTCAATGCTCAGGTTTTTCACCGGAACATAGGATAAATTTGTCAGAAGGTGTGAACGGCATGATGCACGCCATCGGTACATTGGAGCAGCAAAAAGCTCGGTGCCCGAGTTATGTCCGATCCAGATCGTGCAACGTTGACTGACTCCTGCGAATAGCGCGGCCGGTATGTTGTCATAGGACGAGAACCAACCGGCTCCCCAATTGGGAAGATTCTCTCGAAGTGCCTTGAAGTCTCGACTGAAGGTTATAGACAATGGGACGATCATTCCGCATCGTCCTTCGGAAACAGTAAGAACCAAAGATCTTGATACGAAATAGCCATAAATATCGGGAAATTTTTGCGCTAAGGGACCAAGAATTTCGTAGGGAATTTTTCTGACGGAAACGTAAGGAGGATTCCCAATGACCACGTCAAAACCACCACCTTGCATAATGTCGTAGAATTCAACGAACCAATGGAAGGGTTGATGACTGGAGCGCCATTGCCCGCAGGCAGCCTCGTCTTCGGTGTTTATGCCGTATATATGCGCCAGATAATTGTCCAGTTTCGTTTGCAAGCCGTCGAGCTGTTCTCGCAGTCTTAATTTCGTATTGGCAAGCGTAAGGATATTCATGTCACAATCAGTCTGCATTCTGCGGAAATTCTGGTACGTTTGTCCTGCAATCTCGGCCCGCTGCTCGATATCAGGAAGCGATAACTGATTGATCATATCGGCGGATAGAGTCCGTTTTACCTCTTTAAGGGAGGTGAAGCCGACTAAGGTGTTACCAGGGCGGATGTTGAAATCAATGTCCGGTAATGGTTCGATCTGGTCATAGCCTTCTAATTGCGCGACCAGCTTCAGGAACAGACGCAGTTTGCAGATTTCCACCGCCTCTTCCATGATATCAACGCCGTAGAGGTTACCAACGATTATAGACTTCAGGATGAAATAGCGTTCATTTGCGTGAGTATCGACGCGATCAAGCAGTTTGCGGAAATCGCCCAGAGCCTCGGGATGGTGCCTGCGCTTGGAATGCTCCAGATCATCTAGAAAGCCTCGCATGGCTTCTAGGCAGGCGATGTAAACGGGTTCTAGAATATTGAGTGCCGCAAACAGAAACGCTCCGGAACCGCAGGCCGGGTCAAGAACGGAGACTTCCGAAATAGCTTTCCAAAAGGCCCGTACCAGCTCCGGTCCTTCGCTTCCTGCTATAACGTCCTGAATGAATTTTTCGATGTCCAGATTGTAAGTGATGAGCTCGTTTATAGATGCAATCTCCCCGGCGACTATCTTCGCTCGGATCTCATTATAGCGCTCTCGGCGGGCG
>JAPOYE010000116.1 GCA_026706695.1 Candidatus Dadabacteria bacterium
TGACTATCGGGATGGAAGTGCAGGTCTGCTTCGATGACATTACCGATGAGGTTACTCTGCCCAAATTCAAACCAGCTGGTTAAAAAAGCGGGGACGGTCAGTCATCGAGTTTTACAAGTATGTCGTCCCCGTCAATCTTTACCGGGTAGATCTCTAGGGGTTCGACCGCCGGAAGGCAAAGTACCTCTCCGGTTCTGACGTTGAACTCAGCCCCATGATAACAGCAGGTGATGCGTTCTCCGTCAAGGTCGCCGTCTGAAAGAGTAAAGCACTGGTGGGTGCATTCATCCCGAAAGGCGTAGAAATTCCCCTCTACGCTGCATATGGCAATCGCATCTCCATCGATGAAAAAAGATTCCACTTCTCCTTCAGGTATGTCTGAAACCTTTGCTACTTTCTTATAGTCGGACACGAACCTACCTCCCTTTGGCGTTTTCGAGCCTTTGTTCAAACCATTTCATGACCACGCTCTCAAGGGCTTCTCTCACGGAGTCAATTGACATATGCTCTAGGGTCTCGCCAGTAAAGGCCTGGAGCATTATGATTTTTGCCTGCCTTGCTGAGATCCCCCTTGAACGTAGGTAAAAAAGGGCTTCTTCATCCATCTGCCCGATCGTAGCGCCATGGGTGCACTTTACGTCGTCGTTGTATATTTCAAGCTGAGGCTTCGTGTCTATCTGGGCCGTGTCGGAGAGAAGAAGGTTCCTGTTGGTCTGCTTCGCGTCTGTCTTCTCGGCGCCTTCGTGAACCAGTATCCTTCCGTGAAAAACCCCCTTTGAGCGACCATCAAGTACGCCGTTATAGAACTGGCGGCTGTCGCAATGAGGACTCGCGTGCTCAACCCGCATGAAGTTATCCATGTGCTGGCGTCCCTCGGATATGAAAAGGCCGTAAATGTCGGAGTTGCATCCTTCTCCGGCCAAAACGGGATGAACATTGTTCCTCACTACGGCCCCCCCGCAGAGAACCGAGTGAGAAGCGATGTTGCTGTTTTTCTGCTGATTTACCCTAAGTGTGGAGAAATTAAACGCCTTCTGGCTTTCAAACTCAAGTCTGTAGTGCTCAAGATTCGCGTTTTCTCCGCAGACAACTTCCGTGACCACGTTTGAGAAATAGACGCTCTGGGATGCCGACACGTAATGTTCTATTACCTTGGCGACCGAACTTTGCCCGACTATGATGAGATTTCTCGGATTTATGAACAAAGGACGGCCTTCATCTGTCGATACGTGAAGAACGTGTACGGGTTGTTCGAAGACGGTTCCGTCGGGAACGTAAACAAACACTCCGTCTTCAAAATAGGATGTGTTAAGGGAAATAAATGCGTCTTTTTCATAATCTGCGTATCTCGCCAAGTGGTCCTTCACAAGATCGCCTTGCTCAGAAATCGCCTCCGACAGGCTTTTTACCAGTATTCCTTTCCCAGCATCTACAGTGTCTGAAAGGGAAGGAGCGAAACGACCGTTTACAAATACAAGCCTCGGGCAATCAAGCCCGGGAAACCCGTAGGAATCCACGGATTTTTTAGAAACCCCGGAGATTCCATTCTCGGCAATTGAAAAAGAACCTCTCCGAAGTGCCTCAAGATTGGTGAATCTCCACTCTTCGTCAGAAAGCGTCGGAAATCCAAGTTCAGCGAATCCTGAAATCGCCTCACGGCGAAGGGTGTTTACCCACTCGGGGGCATTTTTTTGCTCGCTATCGAGAAACTCAGAGAGTCTCTCGACGTAACTTTCGCGCGTACCGTCAAAAACAATAGCCATAGTATTATGCTCCTTGCAGGCTGCCCGAGGCCTTAAAACCCGGCGTAACCTTTTTCCTCAAGTTCGTGGGCAAGTTCCTTTCCTCCCGATCTTACGATTTTTCCATCAACCATCACGTGGACAAAATCGGGAACTATATAGTTAAGAAGCCGCTGGTAATGGGTTATCACTATAAAGGAACGTCCAGAGTCCCTCATCGAATTCACCCCGTTTGCCACTATCTTGAGCGCATCTATGTCAAGACCGGAATCCGTCTCGTCAAGCACCGCCAGCGTCGGTTCGAGTATCTGCATCTGGAATATCTCGTTCCTTTTCTTCTCTCCGCCCGAGAACCCGGCGTTCACGGACCTTTTAAGAAGATCCTCGTCAATACCGAGCGCTTTCATTTTCTCTCTGGCAAGCTTGCCGAACTCAACGTGCTTAAGCGGTTTTTCATCCCGGTACTCCCTTTTTGCATTAAGAGCCTCGCGAAGAAGATAAGTGTTCGCAACCCCCGGAATCTCTACGGGGTACTGGAAAGCCAGAAATATCCCTTCGCACGCCCTTTCCTCGGGCTCAAGATCGAGAAGATCCTTGCCCTGAAAAGTTACTTCCCCCTCGGTAACTTCGTAAGCTTCCTTACCTGCGAGAACCTGAGCAAGGGTGCTCTTTCCCGAACCGTTCGGACCCATTATGGAGTGGACTTCCCCGGGCGCCACAGTAATGTTCATTCCTTTCAGTATTTCCTTGTCATCTACCTGCACATGCAGGTTTTTCACCTCGAGCATGTTTCGCTCCTCCTAAAAATCTTTTTTTCAGAATTACGGCGGAACCCTTATTAACCCACGCTTCCCTCAAGACTTACGCTCAACAGTTTTTCAGCTTCAACCGCGAACTCAAACGGCAACTCCTTGAAAACTTCCTTGCAGAAGCCGTTCACTATGAGCGAAACCGCGTCTTCGGCGGAAAGCCCTCTCTGGCGACAGTAAAACATCTGGTCCTCGCCTATTTTAGAGGTAGAAGCCTCGTGCTCCATGTGGGCCGTGGAGTTTCTGACCTCTATATATGGAAAAGTATGTGCTCCGCAGCGGTCCCCTATAAGCATCGAGTCGCACTGCGTGTAATTTCTCGCCTTCTCGGCATTTTTACCAATTTCAACAAGTCCCCTGTATATGTTCTGTCCCTCGCCCGCGGAAATGCCCTTGGAAATAATCGTGCTGCTGGTGTTTTTTCCCACGTGAACCATCTTGGTTCCGGTGTCGGCCTGCTGGCGCCTGTTTGTAAGGGCAACGGAGTAAAACTCCCCGACCGAATTATCCCCTTCAAGAACGCAGCTCGGGTACTTCCAGGTAATAGCGGAACCGGTTTCAACCTGCGTCCAGGAAATCCTTGAACTCCTGCCGACGCATCTTCCCCGCTTGGTTACGAAATTGTATATTCCGCCCTTGCCCTGCTTGTCTCCCGGGTACCAGTTCTGTATCGTCGAATACTTTATGGTGGCGTCATCGTGGGCTATGAGTTCAACCACCGCGGCGTGGAGCTGGTTCTCGTCTCTCTGCGGGGCCGTACAGCCCTCGAGATAACTTACGTAGCTGCCCTCCTCGGCGATTATAAGAGTTCTTTCGAACTGTCCGGTGTTCTCGGCGTTTATACGGAAATAAGTAGAGAGCTCCATTGGGCATCTTACTCCCTTGGGAATATAGACGAAGGAACCGTCCGTAAAGACCGCGGAATTCAAAGCCGCATAGAAATTATCCCCGCGTGGCACGACCGAACCCAGATACTTGCGCACAAGATCGGGATATTCCTCCACCGCCTCGGATATGGAGCAGAAAATAACCCCTTCTTCGGCGAGCTTTTCCTTGAAAGTGGTAAAGACGGAAACGCTGTCGAAAACCGCGTCGACGGCAACGCCTGCCAGCATCTTCTGCTCCTCAAGCGGAATACCGAGCTTGTCGTAGGTCTCCTTTATCTCCGGATCTATCTCGTCAAGGCTCTTCGGCCTGGGATTGCTTTTCGGCGCGGCGTAATAACTTATGTCGTTAAAATCTATTTCCGGATACCTTAGAAAAGCCCATCTAGGCTCTTTCATCTTCTTCCAGCGCTCATAAGCTCCGAGGCGCCATTCGAGAAGCCACTCAGGTTCATTCTTCTTGGAGGAGATCATCCTGATTATATCCTCGTTAAGCCCCTTGGGGGCAATCTCCTGCTCGACGTCGGTTACGAATCCGTACTTGTATTCCTCCTGCGCGAGTTTTTCAAGATCAACGCTCATTAAGAAAATATCCTCCTGCTAATGACTTTTGCCGCCCCGAGTTTCATTCACCATATCCGCAATAGTAGTATCTTCAAGAATCCTTATCATGGAAAATTTGAGCTTATCCCAGAGAGGAAGCTGCCCGCAGTTCTCATAAAGGGCGCACGGACCGTCATCGTCCATGCAGTCCACTATCCTTATCTCTCCCTCTATGGCTTCGTAGACCTCTCTCAGGCTGAGTTCATGCGGGGACTTGCGGAGCATGTATCCGCCCTCGGGCCCCACTTTCGACCTGAGTATTCCGCGATTAACCAGCCTTCTCATTACTTTAGCTAAATAATTTTGCGGAATGTGCTGGGTTTCGGATATCTGCTTCATGCTGAACTTAAACCCCGGGTTGCCCCCCATATGGATAAGGCATCTGACGGCGTAATCAAGTGTTCTGCTTACCTGCATAACGTTATTCTATACTTTATATATCCATAAAATAGCTGTCTAGATGGTAATCTTTACCATTATTCAGATAAAGTCAACCGGAGCCAGAAAGAAACTCTTTCCAAGTGACTTCAAGTCTCCTCAATATATTCCTCTGTTGCAGTCAAGGGGCAAAAAAATAGGTCGCTCGCTCAAGCTGCCACCGTTAGCGGTGCGTATCCAAATACTTATCCCTGAGCTTTCTATATTCCGCTTCGGATAAACTTCTCGACCTGTCAAGAAATATGGCGACCGCCCAGATCGTCTCGTCTTCGTGCGTGGGTCCGTAAGCGGGCATTCCCGTCATCTTAACCCCGTTCTTGGTGACCCAGAAGATATCCTTAAGAGAGTATTCATTGAATTCTTCGCTAGGAAATTTGGGAGGTTCGGGAAAAAGACCTTTGCCGGTCGGTAAAGGCTCGACTCCGGGCGCTCCATGGCACTGAACGCACATGTGCTCATATTCCCTAAAACCCTTCACATAAATGTTCTTGTCATTGATGTCGTAGGGAATCTTGAGATTCGCAGAGTTTCTTTGTATCGATCTTTCGGTAACGCTGTGGAAGGCCATGCTTACAACGGCCGGATGCGGCTTTGTAGCCGAGACATCGTAACGTCCGAGAACAAAATAAAGTCCGGAGCCTATTATCAAAACTGCTATCAGTAATTTTTTTCTTCTAAATACTTTTTCAATCATCGCTTACGCCTCTATAGGCAAATCCGCCCGAATTCGCCTGCTCCGGTTCGTAGCTACCCGGATGAACAATCAGGCTTTATGAAAACAGGACCATCCATAAATGAGCAAAACAGGCAGCTTTTTCAAGGTAAGGCAGGCAGGATTTACCCGGATATTCTGGACAATCAATATCCACATTAGGAGTCGTTTGTCAAGCGGGCCAGAAAAAATATTTTGCCCCAAACAATATCCTTATTCCGGGAAAAAAATCCTGAATTGGGATCGGAGTGGAAAAAAGTTCGTCTGTCAGGAAGCTGTGGAACCGTAAATGAAAAGAATCACTACTATTACAACGACTCCGCCTACCATGGCCGCTACGTAATACCTGAGCAGGCCTGTCTGCAGCGCGCTCAGGCGTCCTGATAAGTTCCTCACAAAATCGCTCAGCCCATCAAGCGAGCGGTCTATAAAGGAAAGGTCAAAGTCAGAGCAAAGTCCCGAAATATAGTTAAACGGAGAGACAAAAACCGCCTCGTAGATTTCATCGACGTACCACTTGTTAAAGGACCCGCTTTTAAGCGCGGCAGCCGTTTTGCCCCCCGCCAGGGCAGTTTCTCCACGCCTGCGGTAGTAGATCAAAACACCGGCCGCTATTCCCACAAACGCTGCCAGCACCGAAAACCCTACAAGGGTCCAGTGGCCAAAATAGTGAGAGTAGGCATGTTCCGCACCATAGTGTACTACCACTGAAGAAGAGAGGAACTTCTTAATAAAATCTGTGTAATGAAAACCCACGACCTCGCCCATGAATTCCGGCACGCCAAGAAGACCTCCAAAAACGGAGAGAACCGCGAGAATCACGAGAGGTACGGTCATCACGGCCGGGGATTCGTGGACGCGGCTTTTCGTCTTGTAGTCTATCCTTGCTGTCCCCTCGAAGGTAAGCACGTAGAGTCTCGTCATGTAGAAAGCGGTAAGTACGGCCGTAAGGAGCCCCGCGGCCCAGAAAAACGTATGGCCGCCGTTATAAAGCGAAGCCAGGATTTCATCCTTGCTGAAAAACCCAGAGAGAAGAGGAAAGCCAGAAATGGCAAGCGTCGCCACCAGAAAAGTGACAGCCGTTACGGGAATCATCCCGCGAAGCCCCCCCATCTTCCTTATGTCCTGCTCTCCGGCCATGGCATGTATAACGCTTCCCGCCCCGAGGAATAGAAGCGCCTTGAAAAAGGCATGGGTAACCAGATGAAATATCGAAAACACATAGGCCCCCACCCCCGCAGCCATCAGCATGTAGCCCAGCTGACTTACGGTCGAGTATGCAAGCACCTTCTTTATGTCGTTCTGGGTGATCGCTATCGTGGCGGCGAAAAACGCTGTGAACGTAGCCACGATCAAAACGATGTTCAAAGCCACTGGACTCAGGTCAAAAAGCGGCGAGCAACGGCTTAACATGTAAACCCCGGCGGTAACCATTGTTGCGGCATGAATAAGGGCGCTCACCGCGGTTGGACCCGCCATCGCGTCCGGAAGCCACACGTGAAGCGGGAACTGGGCCGATTTCCCGACAGCACCGACAAACAGAAGAAGCGCCATCGCGGTTATAAGCGACTGCGAAAGCCCGGAAACAAAAACCGGGTCGGCAAGCTGGGAGAAAACATCCTGGTAGTTAAGAGATCCGAACACGGTAAAAATGAGGAAGATGCCGAGGATAAACCCGAAATCCCCTATCCTGTTCACCACAAAAGCCTTTCTTCCCGCATAAACCCTAAACGAGTCTTCATACCAGAACCCTATAAGCAGATAGGATGCAAGGCCCACTCCCTCCCATCCGATAAACATCATGGGGAAGTTGTTTCCCAGAACCAGAACAAGCATGAAGAAAACGAAAATGTTCAGGTAAGTGAAATAGCGCGCGTAGCATCGGTCGTGGTGCATGTAGCCAATCGAATAGACATGTATAAGAAATCCCACCCACGTCACTACAAGGGCCATTACGGCGGAGAGGGAATCAAAGAGAAACTCGAAGCTGACGTTAAGGGTGCCCGAGAGCATCCAGGTGAAAAGTTCGGTTGTAATCGGCTCGGCTCCCGCAGGGCTCTGCGAGAGAAGATCGAGGAAAAGACGCGTGGACAAAAGAGCGGAGACCAAGACGGCCGCACACGCCACTGTCCCGACGACCCTGTCACTTGTGTGTCTTCCAGTCCTAGTGAGCTTTGCGCAGAGTCCAGTAGCGAAGAAAAGCCCGTTGAAGATCGCCCCCGCAAGCGGCGCAAGAACTATGAGAGCAAGCACTCAGGTAAACCTCCGAGAATAAATTAACCCTTAAGCAGTTTCAGCAGATCGATATCAAGACTCTCTTTCTGCCTGTAGATCGAAACGACAAACGCAAGGCCGACCGCAACCTCGGCCGCCGCCACCGTTACTGACATCAGAACGAACACATGTCCCGTGGCGCCCTCGTAGAGCCTTGAGAAAACGACGAAAAGCAGGTTGCAGGAGTTAAGCATGAGCTCAAGGCACATAAGCACGATCAGTATGTTTTTTCTGGTAATTATCCCGTAAACCCCGATCGCGAAGAGCACGCAGGCCAAGACTACGTAGTGAGTGACCGCAATTTCCATCTTACGATTCCCTACCCTTGGCTATGACCAGAACGCCCACCATGGCTACGACCACAAGAACCGAGGTAAGCTCAAAGGCGAGCAGATAGTCACTAAAAAGAGATCTTCCCACATCGGCCACGGTACCGAAATTCTCAGGGTCCCCAAGCTTCGGAAAAGCAACCGGAGAAGACGAGAAAAGCTTTGAGGCAAAAAATCCGACAACAACGATAAAGAGGAAAAGAAACGTCATCCTCTTCGGTATGTTCATACTGTCAAACCTGAGCTCGCTGTCCCGTATGTTGAGGAACATGACGGTAAAGAGAAAGAGGACCATTATAGCCCCCGCGTATATCAGTATCTGTATCGCCGCGATGAAATGGGCGTGGAGAAGAACGAAAAGCACGGCGGTTGAGAAAAGGGTAAGAACGAGCGAAACAGCGCTTGAAACGGGGTTTTTATGGCTCACGACCATAATGGCCCCGAGGACGGCAAGCGTGGAAAAAATATAAAAAAGGACAGTATGAGACAACGGTTTTTCCGGAAAAAGATTTGGCAATCAATTATAGTTACAATGCGGGCAGAGTCAAACCGGTCGAGGGATTCTACCTGCTTCTGGAAACTCCCCTCTTCTGACAGTAGGCACTCACGGGGCAACGGCTGCAAAGAGGAGATAAGGGCCTGCAGATATGCTGCCCGAGGGCGACCAGGAGAGAGTTATACTCTATCCAGTACCTGCGGGGCAGTTTTTCCCGAAGAGCCATTTCGGTTTCATAAGGATTTTTGGTATCTACGTAACCCCACCTGTTTGAAATCCTGTGCACGTGAATATCAACGCAGATAGCGGGTTTTCCGTACCCGAGAGAAAGAACCAGATTGGCGGTTTTTCTCCCGACCCCGCGGAATTCTAAAAGCTCGTCAATACTGTCCGGAACCCGACCGTCATATTCGTCTATCAGCTTTTCACATATCCCGATGATGTTCTGTGCTTTTACCCTGTAGAAACCGACGGGATATATGAGATCTCTTACCCTTTTTTCCCCCAGTTCCAGAACCGCCTGCGGAGTTCGGGCTTCGCGGAAAAGCCTCGCGGAGGCTTCGGCCGTGGTTTCGTCTTTGGTTCTCAGGCTGAGTACGGTGGAAACAAGGACTCTGAAAGGATTTTTTGAGGAAACGGCCGTAAGCGTAACCACGGGAACGTTCCATCCGGCGGCATCCTTTCTAAGCACTCCCAGCACCTCTCCGATGTTCTTACTCTCGAGTTTTTCGGTCATCTCAGTTAGAGGCGGGTCTTTACTGAATTCGGGAGTCTTCAGTGCCGCCGGCACACTTACCTGCTATATCCTCCCATTTCTGGAAAAACACCTTAAGCGCGAGCTCGGCCTCGCCGAAATTCGACAGTGATATAAGTTCCAAGATTCTCGCAACTTCCGGTACGCTGTTTTCATTTTTCAGCGTGTAGGGATGTATGTAATTGCAGATATCACCGTAATTAAGCACCAGATAGCTCTGGAAATCGAACTGGACAAGCCATTTTCTAAGGTCTTCCAGACTTCGGTCAAGATTGCGCAGAAAAAGCTTAAGAGGATTAGCAGAGTCTTCGGACATCGTCTTTTCGATCTTTTCCCGCGAGGAGGCCAGTCTCCTTTTTGACTGCTCAAGAGTTGAGTTGTAGTGAATAGAGTTAAAGCCCCAGTGGGTATAAAAATTTCTCCTCCCTTCTTCGGAGAAAAGAAGAAACCACTCAAACGGAACAACGTTTTCAGACGAAAAACAATTAAGGGAATCAGAAGTGGGCGCAACGAAATAGTTGCCAGCTTCATCCTTCATGAAAAGACAGTCGGGCAAATCTTCGTGGGGCAGGTCAAGATGGTCTGAGAGCGCCTGGCGAAACGCGCTGTACTCATTGCCGAACCATATTCCGAAAGGAGAGGTAGGACCACCCCAGTAACGCTCATAAAACTTAAGGTACTTGCTCCAGTATTCAGATTTTTCCCTGAAAGAATCAAGAGGCTCATACACTATAAGGGTACTGGAAGGCATCGCTTTATATTAGAAAACATGTTTACGGAAAAATCAATTCAGGCAAAAAAAAGAGGAGAGATAACCGTTAAGGTCTCCCTCCTCTTTCTTACTCATCAAGAACCGAGTGTCTTC